>CAYHBE010000253.1:0-3214 GCA_964354765.1 uncultured Dehalococcoidales bacterium
ATAAAGCTCTGGACAGGATGCGCCGCGGTTTTGCCTTGCATATTTCAGGTGACCAGCATCTCGGCAGCACTGAACAGTATGGAATAGACGATTGGCATGATGCAGGGTTCGCTATTTGCGTGCCCTCTGTGGCCAATGTCTTCCCCAGACGTTGGTTCCCAGCGGAAGAAGGTAAAAACCGCAAGGAGGGAATGCCTAAAAACACGGGGGATTTCACTGACGGATTCGGGAACAAGGTCACTGTCTATGCCGTATCGAACCCTTATGAAACCGGAATCGAGCCTGCCTGGATCAATAACCGCGCTCCCGGCTACGGCATAATTATTTTCAATCGTCAGAGCCGCAAAATAACTCTGACCAACTGGCCGCGCTGGGTCGATCCCTCGCTGCCGGATGCAAAACCCTATCCCGGCTGGCCGATCACCATTGATCAAATAGATAATTACGGCCGCAAGGCCATAGCTTGGCTGCCCTTGATTGAAGCGAGCGGATTAAGCGATCCCGTGGTTCAGGTTATTGACGAGTCTAACGGAGAAATAATCTATACTCTGCGGATCAAAGGAATGAGTTTCAGGCCGAAAGTGTTTAAAAATGGTCTTTATACCTTAAAAATAGGGGAGCCAAAAACCGAGAAATTCAAAATTTTCGAACATGTCCAGTCTTATCCGGAGGAGGCAAGGGCCACTATAACTGTAAAGTTTTAGTTAGATTACACGATAAACCCTTCCGCGAAACGGTAGTATCGATGGCCGCTTGCCTTCACTGCGGGAAAAAGTCAATCCTGGTTTCTTCTCCTCTCGAGGTTTGTGTCGATTGCCTGAGGATGAATTTCGCTGAGGTCAAAGATCATATTGATCAGCTTCATGCCGGTTCAAGAAAGGCGTTCGGCCTTCCGACACAAGCGCCAAGAGCGGAAAATGGGTTGACCTGCAGTTTGTGTGTCAACCTTTGCCGTGTCAGTCCGGGGGAAACAGGCTACTGCGGGGTGAGGTCAAACAGGAATGGAAAGTTCTTTGGCGGGACTGCCGGAAAAGCAAATCTCTCCTGGTATTACGACAGCCTGCCCACGAACTGTGTGGCCGATTGGGTCTGCCCGGGAGGAACGGGCTGCGGTTATCCGCGGTTTTCATATTCCAGAGGCCCGGAATACGGCTTTAAGAACCTGGCGGTTTTTTTCAATGCCTGTTCGTTCAATTGTCTTTTCTGCCAGAACTGGCATTACCGGGAGGAATCCCTGGGGAAAAATCGGGTGGGCCTTGAGGAAATTGTCGACAATGTGGATGAGCGCACCTCGTGTATCTGTTATTTCGGCGGAGATCCTGTCCCGCAGATTCAATATTCTCTCCGAGCTTCGAGGCTGGCCCGAGAAAAAAGGGAAGGCGGGATCTTGCGGATCTGCTGGGAAACAAACGGTAGCATGAACGAAAGATATCTCGAGGAAGCGGCTGAAATCGCTCTGGAAAGCGGAGGATGTATAAAGTTCGACCTCAAGGCCTGGGATGAGGGTCTGCACATAGCCCTCTGCGGGGTCACCAACCAGCGCACATTAGAGAATTTCAGGAAACTCGCGGCACGTATTCCCAAAAGGCCAGAGCCGCCTTTTCTTGTGGCCTCGACCCTGCTTGTTCCCGGGTACGTGGACGAAGAAGAGGTGAAAAAAATAGCTGAATTTATCGCCTCCCTCAATCCTGAAATACCTTACAGCCTTCTCGGATTCTATCCTCATTTTTACATGCACGACCTGCCGCGAACCTCCCGCAGACATGCCGAAAGCTGCCTCAGGGCTGCCCGGAAAGCGGGCTTGAGAAGAGTGAAAATCGGCAATATCCATCTTCTGGGGAATGAGTACTGAAACTCGGCGGTTTCTCAGCAGGTGAGATGGAATGCGGCGACAAGAAGCTCTCTATCACCGGCCCAATTGTTGAAAAAGTTCACTGCCTCCCCGGTGGGATGGGCTTCGAGGGTGATATTGTTCTTGCGGCAATATTCCGCTAGGGCCGGACTTACTGTAATCCTCCCGTAATATCCGGTGCCGACAAGGAGAGTGGAAGATTCAGCCAGCGGTACGCCGGACAGATCATCCAGATCGATCCGGTGCCCTTCCTTGCGCCACCAGTCAGTGATTACTTTCCGGCCGTGGATAATCAGATCCGCAGTATAAGTATGGCTGTCTATAACCATCCGCCCGAACTGGTAATGAGAGATAGTCATAACCTGTCCCTTCACTTCATTTGATCCCCTAGCAATCCCGCCTCTACTTTGGTGTCCCGGAAATAAATTAACAAAAAATCGAAGACATTTCTGAGGCTTAAACTACCCACTCTTAAATCCCCCCTGGCCCCCCTTTGGCAAGGGGAGGAGCAGCCTCCCCCTTTGAAAAAGGGGGATTGAGGGGGATTCAATAAAATACACTTTAATTTGCTATTATTTATAAGACATAACACTAGAGACTTTTTAACGGATTTTAGAAAGTTTCCTCCTGCAAGCTAAGCAAAAGTCGCTTTTTTTCCTGTCCGTATCCAGGAGGGAGTTGGAGAAAAACATCACGCAGGTAGAATTCCCGCAGTGACCCAGCCCGAAAGTATGGCCCAGCTCGTGCACGGCTTCCTTGGCAGTCCTTTCCCGAAAGACATTCCTGTCGGGTTTCAGATGATAGAACTCGGGCCGGAGGCGGGAGAGAGAAATTATTGCCGCCGGGCCGCCAATCTCCGCCTCACCGAACACGAAGTTCAAATCGGGAACGAAGAGGTCTTGATCCACCACTAGAAGAATTCTCAAACAATCTCCAGGGATTTCGAATTTGAGACCCTTAAGTATTATCGTGGAAAGATACTGGTTTCTCCTGGGATTGAAGGCAAAGGAAAGGTCTTTTTTTAAAGGGAGGAGAGCGCAGGGGAGACTGAATTTTTGGCCGAGTTCCGCGGAAAGGCATTGCAGGAGCTCATTATCCTGGAAATTTACCGGCGCGATATAGATTTTCTCCAGGCCTTTCATGATTCAGATTCTGCCTCTGGTTGAGTTTATGGAACGATGGAAATCAGAAGTTGACCGTAATTGCCGCCCGGCCCTAAGAGGATTGTTTTCCCAGGAGGCTTTTTAGTGTTTTTGCATTTTCCACAGCATAACCCATCATGTCGTTGTTGAAATACACGTAGAGATCCCGGCCGGCCTTGAGGTATTCCCTGAAGCGGGAGGCCCAGGTTTCAAGCTCCTG
>CAYHBE010000254.1:0-3212 GCA_964354765.1 uncultured Dehalococcoidales bacterium
CCAGCCCAGGGCGCAGACCCGAGGTCTTGGGCGGCCGCGATTGGGGCGGCGGCGGTCAGGCCACTGAGTGACAGGCCGAATTCACGGCGGGTGACGGAAAAAGGGTTCTCTGGCATAACTCAGCGATTATACGTGATATTCTTCGCTCATGAGATGCACCCCCGGAGACTTGCCCAGATGAAAAGGATCCTGCTGTGGTGCGTGCTGCTGGCCGGGCTGGCCGGAGCCTCCGAGTTCCGGAGCCGCTGGCCCGATGCGATCGAGAGGCCGTGGGTGGGGCCGGAGTACTGGTCCAACCCGCTCCAGGATTGGCGGGTGCGAGAGGGCCGCCTGGAGTGCTTCGTGGCAGGCGGCGACCGCAACGTGTACCTGCTGACGCGAGAGGTCCAGGCGGCCCGCGGTGAACTGGCGATGAGCGTGAGACTGGGGCGTCTGGAAGAAGACAGGGCGCCGCTCGAAGAGGGCTTCGTAGGCTTCCGCCTGGGCATCCGGGGAAACTTCAACGAGTATCGCGACAGCGCGGTCCGCGGCTTTGGAGTGAACGCCGGAATGGCTGCCGACGGCCGGCTGTTCATTGGCCGCCTGGAGGCCGCGGCCCCGCGGGTCAGCCCGCCGCTCGAGGACGTCGAACTTCGCCTGAATGCCCGGCCCGCGGGCCCCAGCTACAAGGTCACGCTCGAGGCGCTGGACCGCCAGGGGCGCAAACTCGCCGAAGTGGCGCGCCAGGACGTCCAGGGTGAGTGGCTGCCCGGCGGCCTGGCCCTGGTGTGCAGTTCCGGGCCGTTCGAGGAGACACCCACTCCGCCGGAGAGGATCGCCGAAACCGGCTGGGTCGGGAAACGCAACACCAATCGCGGGGGCACGCTGCGCTTCTGGTTTCGGGACTGGACGGTCTCGGGGAGCAAGGTCGTGGCGCACGATCAGCGCGCCTTCGGCCCCATCCTGTTCACGCTGTACACGCTCCACCGGAAGGCGCTCAAGCTGACTGCGCAGGTGGCGCCGGACGGCGCAGCCTCCACTGAAGTCGCGCTGCAAGTCAAAGCGGCAGAGTGGAGAACCATTGCCAGGAGTGCGATTGACCCGCGGGCCCGCACCGCCACCTTCCGGATAGCGAACTGGAACGACTCGAAGGACACGCCCTACCGTGTGGTTTACGACGCGCAGAACTACGAAGGAACCATCCGGAAGGACCCGAAGGACAAGCCCCGGATCGTGGTGGCGGCCTTCACCGGTAACAACGATCTGGGGTTTCCGCACGCCGACGTGGTCAGGAACGTAAGCTGGTTCAAGCCGGACTTCCTGGTTTTTACCGGGGACCAGATCTACGAGCGCGTGGGCGAGTATGGCATCCAGCGCCGGCCGCTGGAGACCGCCACGCTGGACTACCTGCGGAAGTGGTACATCTTCGGCTGGGAATACCGCGATCTGCTGAAGGACATACCCTCGGTGTGCCTGCCGGACGACCACGATGTGTACCACGGCAACCTGTGGGGCGCGGGTGGCCGGCACGCGGAAGGAGAAGGGTACGAAGGTCAGGACCAGGGCGGCTACACCATGGAGGCTAGCTGGGTGAACATGGTGCAGCGCACCCAGACCAGCCACCTGCCCGACCCCTACGACCCCAGGCCCGTGGAGCAGGGGATCACGGTGTACTACGGGCCGCTGTTGCTGGGCGGCCTGAGCTTCGCGGTCATTGAAGACCGCAAGTGGAAGTCGGCGCCCAGAGAGTTCCTGCCGAAGGCGCAGATCCGCAACGGCTGGCCGCAGAACCCGGACTACAACGCAGCGCGCGACGGCGATGCGCCGGGGGCGCAACTGCTGGGGCCCAGACAGATCGAGTTTCTGAACCGCTGGGCGCAGGACTGGAGCGGCGGCGCGTGGATGAAGGCGGTCATCTCGCAGACCTTGTTTGCGAACGTGGCCACGCTGCCCAAGGACGCCAAAGACGACAGCGTGACGCAGAAGCTGAGAGTATACAAACCCGGCGAGTACGCCCAGGACGACGTGCCGGTGATGGACCACGACTCGAACGGCTGGCCGCAGTCCGGACGCAACCAGGCCCTGCGCGCCATGCGGCGGGGACTGGCCTTTCACATCTCCGGCGACCAGCACCTGGGCAGCACCGTGCAGTACGGCATCGAGGACTGGAACGATGCCGCCTGGGCCCTCTGCGTTCCCTCGGTGGCCAACATTTTTCCGCGCCGCTGGTTCCCCCCGGCGCCGGGACGCAACCCGCGGCCCCACAGCCCGCGGAACACCGGAGAGTACCTGGACGGCTTCGGCAACAAAGTGACCGTGCACGCGGTGTCGAACCCGCTGGCGGTGGGCATCGAACCCGCGGCCATCAACCACCGCGCGCCCGGGTACGGGATCGTGACCTTCGAGCGCGCCACGCGGAAGATCCACATCGCCAACTGGCCCCGCTGGGTGGAGGCCTCCAAACCGGACGCCAGGCCCTACCCAGGCTGGCCGATCACCATCAACCAAACCGACAATGGCCTCAGCGGGGCGAAATGGAAGCTGGAGACGATCGAAACGCCGGGCGTCGCCGACCCGGTGGTTCAGGTCATCGACCAATCAAACAACGAGGTGGTCTACACGCTGCGCATCCCGGGCACGCGCTTCACGCCGCGCGTCTTCCGGCCGGGAACCTACACCGTGAAGGCCGGCGCGCCCGAGCGCAACTACGAAAAGGTGTTCAAAGACCTCAAGGCGCGGTGATTGCAGTCTGCCCTACCAGAGTCTTGGCAGCGCGCTTCTGCTCCAGTTGGCGCTCCTGCTCGATCATCCGCAGGCTGAGCGCCACCAGCACCAGGCAGGGCGCCAGGATAGCGACCAGAAACAACAGCACCTGGCGCCTGGGAAGGCGCGGCCATATCACTCGACGCAAAACGATCCTATTCTACTCCCGCTCCTGAGGGCCAATGTCATGAGAGTGTCATGGGAGGGCAAACTCCTCGCACATGACTTGGGCCAGCTCCGGCCAGCCGGTCAACCGGTAGCACAGGCATTCTTGCCTGTGTCCGCCTCCTGCGCGTCCACCACCGCTATCGCCGCAATGTTCACAATGTCGTTGACTTCCGCGCCGCGTTGCAGCACGTGGATCGGCTTGGGCACTCCGGTCAGGATCGGTCCGATCACTTCCGCCTCGCCGATGCGCGCCAGCAGCTTGTAAGCGATGTTGCCCGCTTCCAGGTTGGGGAAGATCAGCA
>CAYHBE010000255.1:0-3190 GCA_964354765.1 uncultured Dehalococcoidales bacterium
TCTCTCGGCGATGCTGATTCTACTGCCGCTGGCTGTGACGGGCAGACCCGCCACACCGCGCGGAGGGCTCTTCCTGCTGTACTTTGGCTGTCTGGGGCTGGGATATCTTTGGGTAGAGATGCCCCTCCTGCAGAAGTTCATCCTGTTCCTGGGTCAGCCTGCCTATTCGTTCGCGCTGGTGCTTTTCGCGCTGCTGCTCTTCTCCGGGATAGGCAGCCAGTTCTCCGCCAGATTGCCCGCTCGTCGCTCACTTCTGCTGCTGGTAGGCCTGGTCCTGGTCTACCCCGGCTTCCTTGACAGAGCGTTTGCGCTGTGCCTGGGCTGGAGCCTCCTCCCGCGTCTGCTGGTGGCAGCGCTCAGCCTCGCCCCTCTCGGCTTTCTGCTGGGCCTGCCGCTTCCGGCAGGCATGCGGTTGTTGCGGGAGAGAGGGCCGCGGCTCATCCCCTGGGCCTGGGCCGTCAACGGTTGTGCCTCCGTCACGGGTTCCATCCTTGCCATAATGGGCGCGGTAACGTTTGGTTTCGCGTGGGTCCTCGTCGCAGGAGCGTTTGCGTATGGCATAGGCTGGGTTATCATGACGCGTCTCTCAAGTTCCTTGTCACGGACATCGACATGACTGCGACCGCTGCATCTGGCAACGCGCCATCGGCTCCAAACCTGCGCACGCTGACGTTGCGATCGTTTCTGCTGGGCCTGCGCGAGAATATGGTGCGCGCCGTCTGGCAGCCATTCGTGCTTAGCATGGGCGCGTCCATGCCCTTCCTCGGGTTGATGGAAAGCATTGGTGGCTATGGCGGGATTGTCTCCACGGCCATGTTGCCGCTGGGGGGCTGGCTATCCGACCGCAAAGGACGCAAGGGATTCGCAATCCTTGCCAGCGCTTTCACCCTGTGCAGCCTGGCGGTGTATGCCCTGGCGGCGTGGACTCGCAAATGGCAGTGGCTGTTGCCTGGCGTCGTGTTGTACGGATTGTCTGCCATCGCGCGTCCAGCCGTTGATAGCATGACCGCAGAGTCCGCGTCACCTGCGGAGCGCGGCCGAGCCTACGGGCTGACCATGACCTTCTTTGCGGTCTCGGGCGTTGTCGCGCCGGCGGTGGGGGGCTTCCTGGCGCAACGCTACAGCTTCCTGAGCGTAATGCTGGTGGGGCTGGGACTGGAGGCGGGCACGCTCACGGTGATAGCGCGGGCATTGCGGGAAACCCTGCCGCTTGAAGGTCGTCAGACGGCAGTCGCATCGGATTTCCTGGCGATGCTCAGACGAAGCCTGACACCGCCCGCCAGATTGCGGAGCTTCTATGCCGCAGTCACGATCGATGCATTCGCCTTCGGCATGGGCGCGCAGATGATCTCTGGTCTGCTGAGCAAGACCTATGGCTTCACACCCTTTCAATTGGGCCTCATAGCGAGTGTGGGTTCGATGGCCTGGGCTCTACCGCAGATGTACTTTGGTCGGCAGGTGGACAAACGCGGCAGCGTGCCGTTCCTGATCATTTCCGAGGGGATCTCAGTTGTGGTGATCGTGGGATGGCTGCTCGCCAGGTCCTTCGCAGCGTTCCTCGCGATCCAAGCGCTATGGGGATTGGCCGTGGCCACCTGGGTGCCGTCGTTCCTGGCCTGGATGGCCAACAGCGTGTCCGAAAGGCAGCGGGCGGAGGAACTGGGCAGGCTGGGAGCATTCCGTGGGCTCCTGTCATTCCCAGCACCATACGTGGGAGGTTTGCTCTACGATGCGTTCGGCTTTCGCGGTCCGCTCGTCGCCAATCTCATCGGCGCGCTGGGCGTGATCGTCATCATTTGGCTGTTTGTCCGCGAGCCTGAGCGGCCGGAGCCAGTCTCCAGGTAGTGGGGACTCTTTTCGTCGAGGCAGGATTGCGACTGGCGTCGCAACTGCGAACCTATTTCGTCGCGGGGTGAGACCCCGTCAGCGGGACGAAGATCACACCCATCACCTCTTTTGATGTGGTTTTGCCGCCCTGCTTCTCGACCAACCATAGACTCTGATAGGAGCCCGGGGGGCCCACGGGGATCACCAGTCGTCCGCCTTCCTTGAGCTGGTTGATCAGTGGCTGTGGGATATGGTCGGGAGCCGCGGTGACGATGATGGCATCGTAGGGTGCGTGTTCCTCCCAGCCATAGTAGCCGTCGGCGTACTTTAGCTGCACCTTTGCATAGCCGAGCCTCTTCAATACCTCGGAGGCACGAGCGTGCAGCTCCGCAATGATCTCCACGCTGTATACCTCATCAGTGAGCTCAGCCAGAACTGCTGCCTGGTAGCCCGAACCAGTGCCAACCTCGAGCACGCGGTCTCCGGGTTTGACGAGTAGCAGCTCTGTCATAGCGGCGACAATGTAGGGCTGGGAAATGGTCTGACCATAGCCAATTGGCAGAGGGTGGTCGTCGTAGGCCTGGCTCGAATAGTCCGGCAGGACGAATTCGTGCCGTGGGACCGTCCTCATCGCGCGCAGCACCGCGGCGTCACGTACGCCGCGGTCCTCGATGTCGAATGTGACCATGTGCTCCCTCTGGTTCTCGAACCTGTCTGGACTTGCAGAAGCCGGCACGGCGGTTGGTGGAAAAGGGGAGGCAGTGGGCTGAAGGGCACAGCTCAGCACACAAGTGCTCAGCACTGCTAACAGAAGAGCTTTTCCCCTCGTCGTACGTTCGTGCCGCCACATGCGCCTGCCTCCTGCAAGGCTCTCGCATGGACATCGACGCCGCTGTGTCCATTCTAGCGCCTTCGGGGGACAGTGCCAACCTTGCCAACAGGGGCCTGATGGTCCGAACTGACGCCAGCGGCGGCCGATGGTTTCGCGACCCAGGATGCTGCTCCTGGATCGCGACCTGCCGTCCGTCGGGCGGCAGGTTGACCCGGCAAGGTTTCGGTGATATAGTTAGCATTCCTAAGTAATGGAACGAAGGCAGTCGAGGTCAGGAGAAGCGGAATGGCAACAAACGGGCACGCTGGGCGGATCTCAACCATCGAGCAGTTGGTTTCGCGTGTTGGCTGGTTGGAGCAGCGCCGCTTCGCCCAAGACCTCGCCGGCTTCGATCTGACCCCGCCTCAGTTCTTTGTTCTGCGCTCGATTGCGCAACATGGCGAGCATTCGACCATGAGCAGTCTGGCCTACGATACGTTGCAGCACTGCGCCACCATGACCGGCATTGTGGATCGTCTGGTGAGAATGGGT
>CAYHBE010000256.1:0-3181 GCA_964354765.1 uncultured Dehalococcoidales bacterium
GACGCTTCCCGCGCCGATGACGATCGCGTCGTACCGCTCAGCCACCGGTCCCCTCTTCGCCCTCCGCCGGCGCTCCGGCGAAGACCCCCAGCGGCACCTCCATGAAGAGCGGCCGCAGCGTGCGCTCCTCCACCGCGGTGTCCGGCACGCCCTCGTCCCGGAAGAGGCGCCGGATGAGCGCGGTGCAGGTCTTCCCGCCGCAGGAGCCCATCCCGGCGCGGAGCACCGCTTTGATCTCGTTCATGTCGCGGTAGCCTTCGCGAATGAGCGCCCGGATCTCGCCCGCGGTCACGCGCTCGCAGCGGCAGACCACGGTGTCCTCGGTGATGCGCTGGACGTAGTGGTCCATGGGCTCGGAGACCCACTCCTCCTGGATGCGGATGCCGGCGATCCGCTTGGCGTACTCCCGGGGGGCTTGCACCTTGACGGAGACCGTGCGGTCGTTGGCTTTGATGGCGCGCACGCTCGTCACCTGGACGTTCCCCAGGACGCTGCCGGCGGCGTCGAGCACCGTCACCGTATCGCCCACCAGGATGTTCTGCTGCAGGAACTCGTAGGCGATGGTGACCGTGGGATGCTGCGCGTCCTTGCGGTAGTCCACCAGCGTGACCGCGAGGCCGGGACAGATGGTCACGCACTTGGAGCACCCGGTGCATTCCTTGCCGATCTGCTGGCCGATGAACTCCGGGAGGGCGCGGATGTCCTGCGGGTCGATGTAGATCATCTGCTGCGGGCAGATGGCCGCGCAGGGATCGCAGGGGATCTCCTGGGAGCAGTGAAACACGGGCACCACGCCGGACTCGCCGGGCGGGATCTCTTCCTCCCCCACCTGGCCCGGCTTGGACTTCAGGACCTCCATGGTGTGCACCCAGTCGGGGGGGATCTCGCCCACCTCGTGGCCCAGCGCGCGCGCCGCCTCCAGCCCCGTGATCTTGCCGGAGAACATGGCCGCCGAGGCCTCGGCGATCTCCGCCGCGTCGCCGGCGGCCAGGACGGGAAGCCCGAACTCGCGGGCCTTGGCGGTGAGCTCGTCGATGGGGTCGAGCCCCACGGCGATCAGCACCGTGTCGCAGGCGAAGGATCGCTCGGTTCCGGCGACGGGCTGGAAGCGCTCGTCCACCTGGCCGATGGTGACCGACTCCACCGACTCCTCGCCGTTGGCGCTCACGATGGTGTGCGAGGTGTAGATGGGCACGCCCATGCGCGCCAGCTTGTCGCGGTGGACCCGGTAGCCCCCGCACTCCGGGAGCGCCTCCACCAGGCCCACCACGCTCATGCCCGCCTGGAGCGCGTGGTAGCCGGCGATGAGGCCCACGTTCCCGCCGCCCACGATGAAGAGCCGGTCCGCCGCGCGGACCAGGTCGCGGTTGACCAGGGTCTGGAACGCGCCCGCGCCGTAGACGCCCGGCAGCGTGTTTCCCCGAAAGGCCAGCGCCTTCTCCCGCGCGCCCGCCGCCACGATCAGGAGCTGCGGCTCCACCAGGACGTAGTCGCGGCCCTCACGCAGGATCCCGACCTTGCGGTCGGCGAAGACGGCGAGCGCGGTGCTGTTGAGCCAGACGCGAGCGGAAGGAAGCGACCGCACCTCGTTCTCCAGGCGCGTGGCGATGTCGATGCCCCGCGTGCCGGCATAGACCGCGTTGATCGAGCCGAAGAAGCGATGCGTCTGGAGGACCAGCTTGCCGCCCAGCCGGTGCTTGTCGTCCACGACCAGCGTCTCGATGCCGCGCCGGCACAGCTCGATCGCCGCTGAGAGCCCCGCCGGCCCGCCGCCGATGATGAGCACGGGGACCGCCACCTCTTCGGTGTCGTGCAGGGCCCCCGGCGGCCCCGCGACCCGAGGCAGTTCCGGCAAGCCTTCCATCGGCTCCACCTTCATGCCGGGCCGGACCTGCTCCATGCACGACTTCACCGGCCTTCCGTCCGCCAGCACCAGGCACTGCGCGCACTGCCCGTTGGCGCAGAAGATGCCCTGCGGCGAGCCGTCCTTGGGATGGCGCCCGAAGATCCGCACCCCGTTGGCGAAGAGCGCCGAGGCGATCGTCTCGCCGGCGAGCGCCTCGAGCGCGCCGCCCCGCCAGTGGAAGGAGAGCTTCTCGCGCGGCTCCACGGGAAGGATCGGGTGCTGTGCGATGCGATACTGTTCCATGCTCGGCTTCCGGTCGTGGGGGATGGCGTTTCAGGGAGTGGGTGGGGGCGAGTCGCTGCCGGGCTCCCGGCCCGTGCCCCGCAGCCGACCGACGAGCTCCTGGGCTTCCTCCAACCAGCGCAGCTTCTCCATCAGGGGGAGCCCCGCCAGCCGGCGGAGCTGCGCCCTGGCATGTCCTTCGTAGCCTCGTTCCCAGATCCGTTCTTCCAGGGGGCTGGGGCGCGGCTCTCCATGGGACTCGATCATTTCAATCCGCCCCTCCGGCGGCAGCATCGTCGGCGCGCCCGGTCGCTTCACGCACGGCGAGGAGGTTTTCCACGTCCGCCAGATCCACCGGGCGACCGGCCTTCTTCTTCAGGAAGAGCAGGTCATCGAACCCGACGAAGGTGCCCCAGACGCCCGGTGCGATCTCCAGCCGCGCGGCACGCCCCCAGGCTTGCGCGAAATCGAGCGGGCACTCCAGGAAGAGATCCACTTCGGTGGCGGCGTGCGCCGGGCTGAAGAGGGAGAAGACGACGAGGCCCTTCTCCTTCGCCCAGCGCGCGCGGCTATCCGGGTCAGCGAACTCGGCGAACGCCACCGGTGCGCGTGGCCGGTAACCGAGACCCTCGAAGGCCGAGGTCGCGCGGCGCAGATTCTCCCGGTCGGCATCGAGCAGGAAGTCTATGTCGGCCGTCAGGCGGACGTAGCCATGGGCCACGACGGCCAGACCGCCCGCAATGAGATACCGCACATCTTCCGTGTTGAGGGCGCGAACGACACTCTCCACGCTCCGGCGTTCCATGGCCTCAGTCTAGGCCGCGCCGCACGCCGGGTCAACCACGCGCCCTCTTCTCCGAAATCAGCCCCGGCCGGACGCCGAGCCCGAGAGAGGCGTCAATCACGGCGCCGCGGCAGACGGTGGCCTGGGGAGAGCAGAGGAAGAGGATGAGATCGGCGATCTCCTGCGGCGCGATGAGCCGGCCCAGCGGGAGCGAGGCCACCAGCGCCGCCCTCTCCGGCGCCGAAAGGGGATCGAGCGTGGACTCGCGG
>CAYHBE010000257.1:0-3173 GCA_964354765.1 uncultured Dehalococcoidales bacterium
CCACGGTTATGCGATAAGTTTTGTTAAGCGACCGTAGAAGGTCGAGGATTTCAGTGGCATTCTGCGTGTCAAGTTCTCCTGTAGGTTCATCAGCGAGCAACAATGGCGGATTATGTGCCACACCGATGGCGATCGCAATTCGCTGTTGTTCTCCACCCGAAAGTTGAACCGGTTTCGAATTCCTGCGTTCCTGTAGTCCTACCGCTGCCAATAGCTCTTCAACCCGCTTCTGCCTGTCTTTCTGATGCCATCCAAGCAGTATCAATGGCAGCTCCACATTCTGGAAGGCGGTTAAATACGGGACTAGATTACGCCCACCTTGTTGCCACACAAAACCAGCGTCTTTGCGGCGGTAAGCAACCAGGTCATGCGATGCCATGTTGAGCAGATCGCGCCCGCCGACTCTAACTTTACCCGCAGACGCTGTTTCCAGGCCCCCAAGTATATTTAGCAGGGTCGATTTGCCGCTTCCGCTGGCGCCAACGATCGCGATTAATTCACCACGCTTTACCTTAAGGTCGAGGCCTCGCAGCGCTACGACCTCGAGGTCTGCTAGTTTATAAATCTTAAACAGGTCTTCACAATCGATATAGAAATTATCGGACGTAATTTGTGCGGTCACTGGTCACCCATCCTCAACGTACGCGAAATGGTCAGGCGGTTAAAGAAGAATACCACGAGTGATATTGTGACGATAAAGGCAATCGCTAATACGCTGTATGTCAGGCTAATCGTTCCCCAATCGGTAACCATTTTGAACGGAGGCACAACCTGCTGTCCTCGCTCTGTAAGCTGTAAAAATGGCATCATCACTCCACTTAGCAGCATGCCTACGTAGGTTCCTAATCCTATCCCGACAACAATAATGGAAATTTGCTCGAAACCGATTAGCATAATAATCTGGCGGAAAGAAAATCCGAGCGTGCGCAAAATAGCAAACTCCAACTGGCGTCCGCGCGCAGAAAGATAGGCGTAAACAATAAAACCAAGTCCGCTGACCAGTATGACTCCGAAGAATGCCAGCTTCAGTACGCCTCCCCATCCGGCAGCGATTAAAGGGTCTGATTTTTGGGTGGCAATTATTTCGTCCCTGTCATAAAATTCTTCAGACTTATAGGCAGGTTGTTTAAGGGTAGCAACTGCGGCATCTCTTGCTTCTTTATCATCCGTTAGTGAAAGCCAGACTTCGTTTGGATATAGAGGAAATGAGGTTCCCAGCATTTGGTTTCGTAAAGCCAGCATCCGATCGAGGTTTGCGAGCATAAACAATTCTTTAGCCGGGTCGAGTGTCGGGAAGTAATTGATGACGCCGGCTACCTCAACCGTGAAATACTGGCCGGGCATTCTGACAGTGATCCAATCGCCTGTTTCTGTCCCGGTATTTGCTAAAAATTCCTGACTTACAATTACCGCTAGCGGGCGGTTGTCCATGTTCGGGAAGATTCCGCGATACGTTCCGGTGTTCCTACCCATCCAGGTATACCGACCAGATTTCTGACCGCTGTAAAATGTGGAGGAATCAGTCTTTAACAAATCATTCTGACTGGAACCACCGCTTAACTGCCTGCTGGTAGATTCATCCATCTGCGTTAACCACTCAGAGACGTCTTCAAAGTCTTCGACGATAATATGGTTTCCTCGGCTGACAACTTGAAGGTCATCCATGTAAAGTCCCTGGAATTCGCCCGATCTTCCCTCGGCTGTACGAACCCAAAGGCAGTGCAAGGTGATCGGGGAAGGGATAAGCGATCCCAAACCGGGGTAAAAAAGGTCTTTTTCCAGGTATTGCCAGTCTTCGCCGCTTAGTATGCCCAATTCAATATCCCAATATTGATTATTAGCGTCTTCAACGCGTGCGTTAATGGTTATTTTTACATTCTGTTTATATGCCGGTCTCACCCATATTCCGAGCTTTGATGAGCTTTCGGGGAGTCTCATTCCTTGTGGTTTGGGATCATCCTTTATAAGACTGCTCATCAGTTCCGTTAGGGGTTTGTCTGCAAAATCATCACGGAACCAGGCAATGGAAGTCATCGTATTCGGGTCTATCGCCAGCATCGATGCATCGACCTGTGTAAAACTTGTCCCGACAGCTGCCCAACCCCGAAAAACCAGGCTCATTTCTTGTACGCCAGGAACTGATGAAAAACGCTGCTCCAATATGCCTTTACCCGCTGTGTAGTCGTATAAATTCTCCAATCGTACGTCTGCCCCGGCGCTGTAGGCTGCCCTTTCCTCGTAACTTCTGTTAAGAGTACCCAGGAAACTTGCTGAAAACATTCCCACTGCAGCCGCCATCATCAGCAGCAGGATAAGCTGGCCGAAATGGACAGGATTGCGTGCCATATTACGTAAGCTGATAACGACCGAAGCTCCTGCGAATAACCTGCTTATTTTCTCCGCCAAACGAACGATTAACGGGAATATTCGTAAAAATATAATCGCCACTGCAACCATAAATAGAATCGGAGTTATTAATAGAAGTGGATCAACACCCAGGTCGCCAAAGATATTTTGCTGAACGAGAGTCCCTCGCTGTCGAAGTTCATAGTATAGTCCGCCGCCGATTACCAGCAGCATAATATCGAGGTAATACCGCTGCCAGAAAGGAGCCTGCGGAGGACGGGCTAAATGCTGCCGCTGCTGTACTATACCGCGACGAGCAGCATGAGCGGCGGGCAACATAAAAGCAATTAAACATAGAGCCGCCGAAGCCGCTGCCAGAATAAATACCATGCCTGAAAAACGCACCGGGAGCAGTCCGCCGTTACTGAGAGGACTGAAGGCTGCAGTTTTCCCGAGTAATCCAAAAATGAGCGCTCCAAGAAATGGTCCCGCAATGCCTCCGACAAGGCTGATCAGGGCGCCTTCAACAAATAATATTCCGAATATCTGTGTTGTATTAGCTCCCCGGCTCCGCAAGAGAGCGATTTCTGTCGTCTCCTGTTCGATGACCATGTTTGCCACAGTAGCCACGTAGTAGAAAATAATGGCGACTATCTGGAAAACAAGTAAGAATAAGGGTATCTGGGTGTGCAGCTGCTTTTGCTGGAATTCGCGAATTACCGACACCAGATTGGAGAAATAAGCCGTGCGTGGTAATTTTGTAAGAATGTTGTTTTCCATCACCTTGAGATTTTCGGTGATGTTGCCTGCATTCGTCGAGCTAATTT
>CAYHBE010000258.1:0-1218 GCA_964354765.1 uncultured Dehalococcoidales bacterium
CCGGCTGAAGATGATATTTTCGGGCAGACGGGGAATCTTCGACTTTATAGGACCGATCATGTGGATTTCCACCGGGCTACCCGAGGCCACGTCCTTCAGCAGCTCGAAATCGATCCGGATCTCATTGATCCCTCCAAAGTAGCAGAGGGTCCGGATCTCCTTCTGCGGTCCTCCTTTGTCGGCCGCTTGAAAATGGTCGAAATCGACGCCCGGCAGGATCCTCTGCACATCCTCCCTGATCTTCCGGACTTTTTGATCCAAAAAAAGGGAATCCGTAAACACCAATTCGGCGGATTGGATCGTCTTTTGTTCGATCGCTTCCGTATCTTTGGGAACACCGGGATAGTGCGGGAAGTTCTGCACGCAATCATAGATCGTCAGGAGGGGATGCAAACTTTCGATCAAATCGAGGGCCGTCTGGTTGGGCAGATAGTTCAGGACGATAGACCGCTGGATTCCCTGGCGGAAGACCAGCCTCGCCAGGATGGGGACAAAGATCTTTTTGTTGATGATCCGGTATATCTTCAGGGTCGAGGGGAGGACCATCGGAGATATCACCACCAGGTTGTCCGGGAGTCGCCGGTTCTTGGGGCCGGCGCTTTTCCGGCCTTTTTTGACGGCAAAACGGATCAGCCGCTCGATGATCCGGCGCAGATCCTTGACCCCGGGGTTTCTGTTGGCCAGGCTTTCGATGAAAACGACGTGGTGACAGACCCGAGCGAAGGACGTGGCGAAGATCTGATGTCTCTGCCAGAGAAAACTCCAGTCGAAGGAAGCCAAAATAACCACGTCCTTATCCGTAAAAAAGTTCATTCGATGTATCCCAGTTCCTTGAGCGTCTTTTCAATGGCCTTGTTCTCTTCTTCAGAATAGGCCCGGAGGTCCGTCCGCGCGTGCGGTGTTTTCGTCCCCTCCTCGTACCGGAGGAACTTGCCTTCCCGAAAGCCCGGACGGAAAATTCCGGCCAGGACCCGTCCATCCATATACTCGGGGATCTTCTGATCGAAATAATACAGGATGGTGGGAAGAATATCTTCGATCGCCGCCGTTTCGAAAGCCTGCTGCGGGTCGATCATCGGCCCCTCGAAAATGACGATTCCGTCCCGGGTATGACTGCCGGTGTGGTCCCGCTTGATGACATTGTCCGTGAACATGTCTTCCGGCTTTTCCAGGAAAGTCCGGCTGAATTCATAGCCCTCTTCCGGAACGGCGATCAAA
>CAYHBE010000258.1:1228-3152 GCA_964354765.1 uncultured Dehalococcoidales bacterium
AGATCTCTTCCCTTTTCAGGGTTCTTCGGATCACCGGTTTCCCGCTCTCCGGGTCGGTCAGGCCGGACAGGGCGTCCCGGATCGAATTCCTGACCTCCTCGTATTCCGGGCCGGGATGGACAACCCCCTGTTTCTCCCGGCCCACACAATTGAGATAGATAAAACCGTACAGCCAGCCATTGATCATGCAGGCCCGGGTCCTTGACCAGTCGATGAATTTGTCCATCCTCACTTTGGTCCAGAGAGAGGCGTTTTTCCTCGACGATAAACGAAGCCGGACGGATTTCTTGTTCCATTTTCTCAAGCGCGCGATCAGGGCCAGGAGCTGGGGGTTCATGACCCCCTTATTTTTGAGGGCCATGAAGCCCTGCTGGCACAGGAAGTTATTGATATTAATGGTTTTATAAACAGAACAGAAGCCATGGTCCGACAGGACAACTTTCCAGGTGTCCGGGCCGAGAGCCCCCAGCAGCCGGCCGATATTATGGTCCAGGGAATGATAAAAACCCTGGATGAGGGAGTATTTCTCCGGGTCGAAAAACCGGCTCTTCTTGTCCAGATACCAATAGACGGCATGCTGCAGAGGGTCGGAGGAGTGAAAATGGATCATCGCGACATCCCATTCATATTTCTCCAGTAGGTGGAGCATCACCCGGGTCCGCTTCTCCTCCGTTGAGATCAGGGTCGCGATGAATTCTTCCAGGGTCATCCGATTGAACGTTTCCTGGGTGGTCACGATGGTGTAGTCGCTCTCGATCCGGAGGATCTCCTCCGCCAATTCCGGCGGGTAGGTGAAATTGGCTCTCACGCTGGGAGTCAGCATGCCCGTGATCATCACGCCGTTCACCGGTGTGGGCGGAAAGGTGATGGGCAGATTGACCACGATGACCTTCTTGCCCTGTCGGCTCAGGATTTGCCAGATTGTCTCGAGGGGGATCGTCCGCGAATTGATAAAGGACGTTGTGTATTCTCCCGGTTGGTATTGATAAAAGGCCGTGATTCCGTGCTTGCCCGGGTTGACTCCTGTTTGGAAGGACGTCCAGGCCGACGCTGTTTCGGGGGGGATCGTCGACTTGAGGATTCCGCTGCGGCCCTTTTCCGCCAACCCGGAGATATGGGGCAGTATTCCCTCTTCCATCAAAGGTTTCAAGACCTTCCAGGTCCCCCCGTCAATCCCGATAATAAACAGCTTGTTTTTGCCGTTCATCATGCCTTCCTGCAGGCCTGGGGGGCGGGGCTTCGCCTTCCGTGATGAAAGAGGACGGTGAGGGGAGAGGGTCGGCCGTCGGCAAAGCCGCAGGCCCTCTTTTTCATCGGTTGAGTCTTCGAATTCATTTTTTCATTTGCGGCCCCGGTGTTTCAAAAAGGACAGCGGGATCCCGACGCATTCTTTTTCAAGCCGGAGAGCCGCCCTCGCCGGGTCGCCGGCGTTTGATCTTGAGGACGAACCCGGAATTGTCCTTTCCGGGCCAAACATCCCTTGCCTCCTCCTTCCGCTCCCCATATTCTCCTTTCCGGACCCTATGAACAGACGAAATCAGAGGCAACACTAGATGATACCGGCCCGAGGGCAAATGTCAAGTGCTTTTCCTCATCCCATGGTCAAGGGAATTGCGGCCTTTTGATAATCGGTTCTTGAGAAATCTGAAGGCATGGCCCCGGCGTTTTTTTGAGAAACCGGCAGGTGGAGGAATATGAACGCACATTCAATTATAACCGGCCCCACAGGGCGCTGGCCATGGGCACCCGACATGAGTCTCATCTGAGGTGGAAAAAGCCGGCATATATTGGTGTCAGGGAAGTCTTGGCCCTGCACAGGCGGTGGCTTTTTCTGCGATTTTCGGTTAATCTGGGCAGGAGTGTTTCAGGGCCCTATTTGAGGCCCGCTCATCAGATCATTATGATGCTCAAAGCGGCTGTAAAA
>CAYHBE010000259.1:0-3149 GCA_964354765.1 uncultured Dehalococcoidales bacterium
TGGTCAAGTGGAACAATCTTGTTGTTCTGCACTCGGGGACGATCATGAATTCCCAGAAGTGTAGGAATGCTCGGCCCGTATATATCAAAATCCACCAGACCAACACGAAAACCACGTTGTTTAACCGTCAAGGCAAGCCCTGCGGCGACAGTGCTCTTCCCCACTCCGCCCTTTCCGCTAATCGCAATTTTCATCAATAATCTGCTATCTATTTAGGGAGTTGTTACTCCTACCTGAAGACATGGTAGTTTTCAAGCGTTAACCCGCCAATTACAAACGTGAAGTATACCTGAAGTCCCCATTAAAGTCAAGTAAAACAAACGAATAAAAATACCTATTTGGGCGTATGCCTATTTTGTTCTGCTGCGTATATCATCAGAGGCGATGTTTAACAATAAAGACATTAGGGGTAAGACTTCTCTTCTCTAGTAAAAAAAACACAGCGAAAGGTATTGACACCTTTAGTTTGCACGCATTACGATAATGGTGCGATTCTGCTTATGAAAGGGAGAGGTAATGATTACCGATATTTCTGATAATGATTTTGAGCAGAGAGTAATCAAGTCAAATATACCGGTGCTTCTCGATTTCTGGGCGCCGTGGTGTGTACCTTGCAAGATGGTAGCGCCAATTGTTGATAAGTTGTCTCATAAATATGATGGCAGGATGAAATTTTTCAAAATCAATATCGATGATAATCCGCGAACTCCTTCAAGATTTCAAGTGATGTCAATCCCTTCACTAATGATTTTTAAGAACGGTCAGGTTGTCGAAACAGTAGTTGGCGCCGTACCGGAGCGTAGTTTAATCTCCAGGATCGATGGAGTATTATAGATTCCTTTGACCAATGGGTGGGTGAATGATACAATCAAATCTTGAACTACCTGCCGGTTAAGGAGGCATACTATGTCCGGTCATTCTAAATGGTCGTCGATCAAGCACCAGAAGGCTGCAACGGACGCCAAGAGAGGCAACCTCTTTACGAAACTCACCCGTGAAATTATTGTAGCAGTTAGGAAGGGTGGTCCTAATCCAGATGCTAATTATGCTCTTCGGCTTGCGATCCAGCGCGCGAAAGACAGTAGTATGCCTTACGACAATATCAGCCGTGCTATCGATAAAGGAGCTGGGACCGCAGATGGTATACAACTGCAGGAAATGGTACTTGAAGGGTATGGGCCTGGCGGCGCCGCGATCCTGGTGCAGGCATTGAGCGACAACCGCAATCGCACTGTACAGAATGTCAGGAACGTTTTTACCCGCGGTGGTGGCGGTCTTGGTGAAAGCGGAAGTGTTGCCTGGATTTTTGAAAACAAAGGTGTCATTTCTATTAAAGCCGGAGATAGAGATGCAGATGAATTGGGTCTGTTAGCCATCGATGCCGGAGCCGATGACGTCACTGTCGAAAAAGATTATATAACAGTATACACTGCTCCGCAGAAACTAGAAGAAGTACGTATCGCTCTAGAGAGAAATGATATACCGATAGAATCTGCCGAGGTAACGATGGTCCCGAAACAGACTCTCGATCTTGATGAAAAGGCAGCCATTCAGACTTTAAAAATGATTGATAATCTCGAAGAGTTAGATGAAGTACGATCTGTTTCTACTAACGTAAATTTCTCTGACGCCACTTTGAACGCGTACGCAACAGCGAAGTGAGAAATATCCAGGAACGAGACTCTAAATCCTGACCCTCAAACCGATCCTTTTATCTCCTCTTTTGTTTCCATTATGAGAAGTCACGCTTTTATCTTTCCATATTTAATAATACCGTACTGTCATGAGACGTTTAATGTTTTGATCTTGATTATTGATTGTTGGCTTTTGATTATTTTATTGCTCTGTAATTAATTATTCCTTAATGGGTGTGTCTTATCATATAATAGAAACACTTTATGAGAGTTATGGGTATCGATCCCGGAACAGTAGTAGTTGGATACGGTGTTATAGATAGCGACGCCGGTCGTGAGACAATGATTGCTTACGGTGTGTTGACAGCGTCAGCAAAAGAAAAGCCGGCACAACGACTCAGCATTTTGTATAAAAGTCTGGAAAAGATCGTATTAAAATTTAAACCGGATGCAGTTGCGGTCGAAACGCCTTTCGTATCTCAGAATGTAAGCTCGGCGCTAGCGATAGGACGTGCACAGGCGGTGGTTCTCCTGGCAGCTACTAACCGTGGAATACCTACCTTTGAATACTCCCCTGCGCAGGTCAAGCAAAGGGTTGCCAGCTACGGCGCCAGTTCCAAAGAACAGATTCAACAGATGGTGAAGATGCAATTGGGATTGAGCGAAATACCAAAACCAAGCGACGCTGCCGATGCACTTGCGGTCGCACTCTGTCATTTAAGTGAAGTCCACGTCAGTGGTCTATTGGGGGAGCAAATCCCGAAGAGGAAAAGGAGATAGGTATGATAGCCAGTCTTCAAGGAATTGTTGATGCCATCGGGACCGACTGGATAGTAGTGAATGTAGGGGGAGTTGGATTTAAGGTAAGCGTACCAACTTCTGTTATAAGCGAGGGAGGGATCATAGGGCGTGCAGTCAAATTGTTTACGCACCTCCATGTGCGGGAAGATGAATTGACGCTATATGGATTTGCCGCCCCTGAAGACTTGCGTCTCTTCGATATTTTTCTAACTGTATCAGGATTAGGACCTAAAACAGCATTGAACATGCTTTCAGCCATGAGTAGCGACCAGCTCTCGTTGGCCATTGCTTCTGCTAGCGTTGAAATGCTCACGTCCATTTCTGGAATAGGGAAGAAAACCGCCGATCGAATTATCCTGGAGTTGAAAGATAAAGTGGGAGCGTTTGTAACTGTCACTCCAGCCGGGAGAGTGGCGCAGGAAAATACAGATGTCCTTTCAGCTTTAACGTCGCTTGGTTATTCTGTCGCAGAAGCGTCCCGTGCTATTGCCGTGCTACCATCGGGTAAAAAACTTGCCATGGAAGAGCGAATCAAACTTACATTACAATATCTGGGAAAGTAATCATGAGCCAACCTTCTGAGATTGAGATGGCAGTCAATGAACTTTTGGATTTCACTGAGTTTTTTCTATCCCTCGGAGATATGAAGCAGGCAGATATGTTGTTTAGCATTGCCAATAGAGACCCTGAATTTGCAGATTATTTCGAAACTGT
>CAYHBE010000260.1:0-2194 GCA_964354765.1 uncultured Dehalococcoidales bacterium
AATGCGTTCAAGTTATCAGGTCTATTCATAGTGAGTAGTGCTACTTTATCTCTCCGCTCAATGAGTAAAGATTTGTCAGCCATAATAGTGTCTCCTGCCTTTTTACCTTACTTTTTATTCTCGTTAGCGCCGAATTTTAACAGACCTGATCCTAAGTGTCAAACTGTTGGATGAACAAGGAGAGATTAAATATTAATATTTTGAAGCGCCTATCTTGTCCATTTTTCCGGTGACAATGAAGACGACTTTTTCGCAAACATTGGTGACTCTATCACCGGACACGCCCGGCACTTGATTAAACCTTTTTACATGAATAAACAATTATCAGGCTCTCGCGTTTACTAGTAACACCGAAACTTCGGAATGACGCAACACTTTTTCTGCCACATTCCCGAGAAGCCAGCAGCTTAAACCCGAACGCCCATGAGTTGACATGATTATGAGGTCAACTGCTGTCTTGTTGCTTGCGTCAATGATTTCATCAGCGGCGCTAATCCCGGAAACAATGAGTTGGTTTACTTCTAGACCTTTCCTTTTGAGCTTATCCTCTAGATCAGTAATCTCGGTTTTGACTCTTTGCTCATTAGCATCACTTAATAACGTATAACTAAAAGTGTCGTCAACCGCCACGTCCTCAGAATATGGAACGATTATATGTGCCATTTGAAACATGGTAATCGGAACATTTAACCTGGACCTAAGTTCTTCAGCAAAAGGTAACGCACGCTAACTCAGTTCAGAGCCATCAAGGGTTAATAAGATGCGATTAATTAAATGCTGTTTCTTTCTCCTTGCTTCTTTTCATTGGGTTTGATGAGCATTACCGGCACTGGCACGTTACGGCATACATGGTCGGCTACGCTGCCTATCATCCTACCAACCACCAAACCTGAGGAGCCGATTGCTGTCAATATGACAATATCGATGTGATTCTTTTCTACGAGACCACAAATACTTTCACGGGGCTCGCCAGGTTCAACTTTTGTGGTTACTGTGTTTTCTTTGTCTTCAGATCGCAGTAAATGCAAGGTTCGTTTAATATTGACTGCCACGCTGCTCAGGTAGACTTTATGCAAATTCATTTGCGGCAGGTGTTCCGGTGCGCATACATGGTACAAGACCAATCTAGAGTGTAATCGTTCAGCCAATTCACTCCCGTATGGAAGCGCCATCTCAGCGATGGTGGAACCATCAAGGGGTATCAATGCCCTTTCAAACATAGAACCCGTTTTTTAACCATTATCAATCATTTTATTATTTAAAATATTACGAAGTAATCAAATTATGTTCAGAAAAGCTGCAATTTTATGTCATTTTGAAAGTATGGGAATTATAGAACGCACAAAACCATTTCTGTTACACAGATATTGCAGATGACGGTTGCAGGTCATCAGCGAAGCTTATTAATTAAATTATTAAAAAGTAGGGCCTTCCTTAAGATAGTTGAACGGGATAGAAAGATTGTTTTCTGCACAGGTCAATTCACCGTTCGCCACATGTAACGTCAGATTGTAAATTTCTTCCCCGACTTGAGTGATGGTCTGGTTCTCATCGATGATAATTCCGGCATTAATATCAATATCACCGGGCATGTTTTTAAACGTGGTTGAATTACTGCTGATTTTAATCACCGGAACCCCAGGAAATCCTGCTGGTGTGCCTCTACCGGTAGTAAACAATATTATCTGAGCACCACCTGCGGCAAGTCCTGCCATAGAATCGATATCATAGCCGGGTGTATCCATGATGATTAGCCCTCGTTTAGATGGTCGAACTGCATAACTGACAACTTCGTTTATAGGCGTCGTTCCGCCTTTTTCGATGCAGCCGAGAGATTTTTCAGCAATTGATGAAAGCCCACCTTCAATATTGCCTGGCGCTATTACCATACCTGCGAACTTTCCGAGAGCTTGCCGGACTTTCTTTTCCTGGGTATTAACCAATTGTTCAACCTGCTCACCTATTTCGGGCGAAGCAGCCCTTCGCTTAAGTATATGTGATGTTCCTATCATTTCAGTGGTTTCGGAAAGTATCATTGTTGCGCCTGCCTGAACAAAAAGGTCGGCTGCAGCGCCAAGTGCCGGATTGGCTGTTATCCCGGAAAAAGCATCTGATCCGCCGCATTCGAGACCGATTACGAATTCTGCAACAGGGACAGGCACTCTTGTGTGCGTGTTAGCTTGTGATAGAAGGC
>CAYHBE010000260.1:2204-3134 GCA_964354765.1 uncultured Dehalococcoidales bacterium
GTCTTCGGCAATATCACATTGCTTTTGGCCGAGTAGAAGGCGTCGGGCAATTTCGATTCCCTTCTTGGTTACAGCTGCACTGCCGCCATCTTTTTGGATGATGAGAATCTCAACTGGTTTTCCCTTTATCGCATTCGCAAGTCTATCAGCTCCCAAGCCTTCGCATCCCAAACCAATAATCAACACACCAGCGATATTAGGATTGTTCGCAATACCTGCCAGTGTTCGTATCATTATTGAAGCGTCGTTACCAGCGGAACCACATCCGTAGTTATTGATTATTGGAACCACTTCTGGTAAAGCACGATTTATTGCGTGTACCACGCCACTGGCGCAGTTAACAGAACACATAACAACCACATGATTCCTGACACCGTATCGCCCATTTTCACGCACGTATCCTTTAAACTCCATATCCAACACTCCTTGTCGGTTTTATGTGGTTAAGTCTCCAGAAACGGGTTGTGTATTGTGGACATGTACCCATTCACCACGAAATATCACGCTGGTTGCCTCCAGGATGGGCTCGCCGTATCTGTAAATCTTTTCTCCGGAAGCAATATGTTCGATAGCTATTTTGTGTCCTGCCTGAATATCTTTGGTAATAGGAAAAAGAATTTTTCCATCGATTATAATATCATCGCCTTTTTTTAAAGACTCCAGAGCTATGACGACATTATCAGATATATTAATTCTTAACGCGTTATTTTTCATACTCACCTCGGTTATTGAAGTGGATTACGAATAGCAGATTACAACCTATTAATAAGGATGTCAACGGAAGGGTGATTTCCATTTGAAGCAGTTGCGTGTAAGTTCGAGGTATATGAGTTGATTAACAAATGTAATCGTATGACATATACAAAAGTGAATCATGGCAGAGGGAAGTAACTTTATCAACGTGAACTGAGGAATTTCATGTCGAGGAAG
>CAYHBE010000261.1:0-3128 GCA_964354765.1 uncultured Dehalococcoidales bacterium
AGGGCAGCATCAGGCCCAGCGAGCTCAGGGCGGCGAGCTTGCGAAAGCTGGGGCGACCCATGCCTCTCTCTGCTTATCCGAGCCGGCCGAAAGCTTTTTTCATTATTCTTTCAGCGGCTTCCAAGTTTGGCTTGAAGATCAAGGATCTCCACATCTCCCAGAAATACGTTCCGGTCTTGGCGCAGGTCCGGCCGGTAGATATCGTTCATAAACTCGACACTCAAGACATTCTCGCCTTCTTCACCCTGTATCTTGAAAACCAACGAAGTCCAGTCCTCTTCTGTGATCACGGCTCTTCCGATGATCCGGCTGCCCAGCCTGACCACGATGTAAGGCCCCAGGCCAAAGGCTTTTTGCCCTTTGACCCGGAGTCGGACGGCCACATCTTTGTGCTGAGTCTTGAATTTTATAAAACTCTTCCCTGCTGCGGCGAGCTTGTCTTTAAACCTCCCCTGCCAGTTTTTCGCCGGCAGCGTTTGGATTTCCGCGATTCTCTCTTCTGGCAGCTCTTGGGGGTGCTTAAACCAGTAATCTCCCGTGGCCAAGGCCAGCCATCTCGGATCGGGAACGCCGGAATGCTTCAACGGCTGCCACTCCCGGCTCGCTTCGAAGATGATATAAAAACAGCGATCCGGGGATTCGGGCAGAACAAATTCACTCTCCATCCAGCTGTTGTCAGTGAAAACGACCTGTTTGAGCGGTTTCTTCTCCCGGAAATATCGATCGGACAAGAAAAACTTCACTTCTACGGGATGTTCGGCCACATCCGGATGAGAGGCGATCATCGGGACGATCAGGGATCTGTCCAGATTATCGACAGTCAGACCGGCGTGTTTTCGCGCCCAGCGAAAGCGAAATCCTCTGTCGTCCTTTTCTTGCTCATAAAACCCGAAATTTTGGGCCCAGCCGAATTTCTCGCGCCTCTCTTCGATCGACAGGGAATGCCCGGAATTCCATAAATGAACAAAGGCAAAGGTGACAACAGCCAGGGCGGGAATCATCCTCAGGCCCCGTCTGTTTTCGGCGCCGGACGGAGGTTCCTTTTTGTCGGGAGCGCTGAAAAATACCAGCGCAACGAGAAGCCAAAAGAAATATTTGACCTCAAAGCTCCCGATGTAACTGTGAAAAAAGTAGTTCACGAATATGGCCACGATCCCGGACACAGCGCCGCTGAGGATGAATCTATCTCTTCCCTGGAAGGGAGATTCTCGCCAGCTCCTTTTGGCTCGTCTGGAGATCTCCAGGAAGACCCAAAGAAACAAAAAAAGCCCGATGATGCCGAGCTCGGAAACGGCCTGGAAGAAATAGTTTTCAGCTGAATCGGTGTGCCTGAACGGCAAGTCCATTTGCTTGAGATAATTCGGCATCTCGATAATATAGGCGCCCATGCCCACCCCCGACAGGGGATATTCTTTGGCTATGGTCAGAGCGACCCGCCAAAATCCTATTTTTTGGGTGAAGAGTTCATTGAATGAACTCTCTTTTCCCAAAAAGTCCAGGCTTGACTCTATTCTTTGGGAGAGGTTGGACTTCTGGTAAAAGATTAAGAAAGAAACCAAAATCATGAGACCGATGAGGGGAAGGACGACCACATAGAAAAATGGCTCTCTGCGCTTGAACTTTCGTCCTTTGAGAAAGAGGAGGAAGAAGACCAGAAGAGAAACACCCAGCCCCAGGAAGCCGCTTCTTGAGCCCGTGAACGGAAATACGGCGAGCCCGAAAAGAAACAAAAACAAAAAAAACGGCCGGACTCGTCTCTCGGCGGCCATGGCCATGCCCAGAAGCAGGGGCAAGGAGGCGGACAGGATGACTCCGAATGAATTCGGATCTTTGAAGGTCGAGTTGATCCGGCCGAGCTTGATCCAGGACGGAGTATTGCCGAGCGAGGGAGAAGAAAATCTTTGGACCATCGAAAAAATCAAGAAAACCACCGCCGCAGCGGACCAGGCCAGGAGCAGCTTCTTGGCGTATTCCTTGGATTTCAGCCAGTGGATAAGAATGGCGAAAAAGAGAAACCCGGATATGTAATTCAGGGAGTTGAAGACGACGCTCATCCGGGCTCCACCCGCCCGGACCTGGTTGACGTTGACCGCAAGCTCCAGGGGCTCACGGGCGAGAAAAGGGAAGAAATTGGTGTACCGGAGAGAGGTGATGACGGCCGAGAGGACGATGACCCAGAACAGCAGGGTCAGCGGTTTGGATAGAGGGCTCCGGACTCGCGCCGGCGGACCGGAGAACGCCGAATGGAGCATCGCGCCCAGGAAAAAGGCCAGAAAAAGCACCACGGACGTGGGGGCATGGGGGATGTCTTCGTAGATCCCGAAGAGGTAGGGGAGGCCGTTGATCAGGGGAAAAGCCAGGACAAAAAAGAGAATCCCCAGCTCAACGCGGGCGGCGGTCAGAGCGACAGCGGCGACGAGCACGGGCAGAAGGGCCAGCTGGAAGGGCAGGACCAGGGGAACATATTTCCAGTAAAAAAAGCAGAGGACGATCAGGTAGATACAGGACCCCAGAAGAAAAGCGAGTCGCCCCGCGCCGTTTTCCGTTCTTTTAAACAGGCCAATCAAAAGGCTCCCTCTCTCGACAGGAAGACCTTCACGGATTTGATCAAAATCACCACATCCATCCAGAGAGACCAGTTGCGGATGTAGTATTCGTCCAGGAGGAGCCGCTGCTTGAACGGCAGGGTGTTTCTTCCGCTCACCTGCCAGAGGCCGGTGATGCCGGGCTTGACCCGCAAGATCAGGTCATAGCTTTTGCCGATTACGCTCTGCTCCCGGGGCAAATAGGGCCGCGGTCCCACGAGGGCCATATCTCCCTTGAGGACGTTGATCAGCTGCGGAACCTCATCCAGGCTGAATTTTCTCAAGATCCTCCCGACCTTGGTCACCCGGGGATCATGATTCCTCAATTTCTGGAATTCCCGGAACTCGGCTTGAGCCTCCGGGTTTTCCTTAAAAAATTCCCTAAGCTTGGAATCCGCGTTCTCATACATGGAACGGAACTTGATCAGTTTGAAATTCTGGCCGTTCTCCCCGAGCCTTTCCTGAACAAACAGGGCGGAGCCCCGAGATTCGGCTTTGATGGCCAAGGCGATGATCAAAAGAAAGGGAGAAAAAACGACCATC
>CAYHBE010000262.1:0-3123 GCA_964354765.1 uncultured Dehalococcoidales bacterium
TAGTCTTTTGATCTTGGCCAGGATGGAATCGGCAGTAGCTGTCCAGATGAAAGGTTGGGCTTGGGCGTTATGCTGATTGACGAAGCGATCGATTTTAGCGGCCAGGTCCTTGACACTTCGGAATGTGCCCCGGCGAATGGCCTGCTGGGTAATGACGTTGAACCAGATCTCCACTTGATTGAGCCACGAGGCATAGGTCGGCGTCAGATGGACATGGAACCGGGGGTGCAAGGCCAGCCAGCGCTTCACCCGGGGATGCTTGTGAGTGGCGTAGTTGTCGACGACAAGATGAACCTCCAGGTCCTGAGGAACATTCCCATCGATATGCTTCAGGAAGTCGAGGTACTCTTGATGACGGTGCCGCCTCTTGCACTTGGTGAGGACCTTGCCAGAGGCGATATCGAGAGCGGCATAGAGGGTCAGGGTCCCGTGGCGGACATAGTCGTGGGTCACGCCCTCCACATAGCCCAGGCCCATCGGCAGAACGGGCTGAGTCCGGTCCAGGGCTTGGATCTGGCTTTTTTCGTCGACGCAAAGAACCAAGGCGTTCTCCGGGGGGTTCAGGTACAACCCGACGATATCCCGGACCTTCTCGACGAAAAAGGGGTCGGGGGAGATCTTGAAGTGTCCCTGGCGATGCGGCTGCAGACCGAAAGCCTGCCATATCCTCTGGACCGTCGGCGCCGACAGCGCCGAGGCCTTGGCCATCGAGCGGACCGACCAATGGGTTCGACCCGGGCGCTTGCTCTGGAGCGTCTTCCGGACGAGCTCGGCGACCTTCTCGTCGGCGATAGAACGGGGCCGGCCGGGACGCAGCTCGTCATGCAAGCCGGCCAGGCCCTGTTCCCGATAGCGCTTCCGCCACAGGGCGACCGATTGGGTGCTGTAATCGACCTTGGCGGCGATCTCCCGGTTGCTCAGGCCCTCGGCCGACAAGAGGACGATCTTGGCCCTGGTGACCAAGCCATAAGGCAAGGATCGCGAGCCGGCGATGGCGCTCAGTTCCTGGGCTCCCTGCTCGGAAAGCACGATGGGCTTCCTGGGCCTGCCTGTTCTCATGGGCTGCCTCCTTCCGGTCAAGCCCATGATAACGAAGATTGTTTATATAGTCAAGTTATTTATGAGACGTCACACCAGAACGGTTACTACAGCAATTAGTTCGGCAAAGCCCGCTGAACCTCAGGCCACTCTTTGGCATCAAGCCCCAAGAATCCACGAAGGGACGGGGTTATATGGCTTGGGGCTATCTGCAAAGATACCGGGCGATGGGAGAGCCATCCTATTGGGATAAGGCCGTTCGTTGCCTTGATTGGCTTGATCAGCACAAGGCCCCCGGATATATTGCGCACAGTTGGGGCAATCATTTTGATTTCTCCAGCAGGAGTGGAAGGCTGTCCAAGAATGAACCCATTATCGTCTGGACGAGCCTAATCGGTCAGGCATATCTGGATGCTTTTGAAATAAGTGGCGAGAAGCGTTATCTAGACATTGCAATAAGTATTTGCCGATGGATACTCGATTTGCCGAGGGAAAGGACGAAAAAAGGAAATTGTCTGAGCTATGTGGCTTTCACCCAATGGTCTAAGCATAATTCCAACATGCTCGGAGCAGCGATGTTGGCGCGGACGGCAAAGTTCACCAAGGATACAACCTGCATGGATGTCGCCAAAGAGGCCATGATCTATAGTTGTTCCCGACAACTTCCTGACGGTGCTTGGTATTACGGTGAGGAACGAAACATGTATTGGATCGACAATTTCCATACGGGGTACAACTTGGATTCGCTCAAGTGCTACGTCGAATCTTCAGGAGATCAGACGTTCGAGGGCCATCTTAAGAGGGGGTTCGAGTTTTATAAGAGCCACTTCTTTGAGGCCAGCGGTCGACCCAAATACTATCACAACCGCGCCTACCCCATCGACAGCCAGTGCGCCTCCCAAGCCATTGAAACACTCGCGAATTTATCGGATATCGACGGCGATTCACTCGGCTTAGCCATCCGCGTGGCCAATTGGACGATCGATAACATGCAGGACAAGCGGGGTTTTTTTTACTACCGGCAATATCCGTTTATCAAGGCCAAAACCCCAATGTTCCATTGGGCCCAGGCCACGACCTATCGGGCCTTGAATCTATTGCTGAGCAGGTTGGGCTAGGTTACCCCGGACCTTCATGAAGAGATAATTGGACCTCACCCCTGAAAACTAGGCCAGCGAAAATGAATGTTTTGTGCAAATGAGGTGCTCCCCATATTAGGTCCATTTTTCAGGTTAGAAAAATATTCTGTTGACCCGCACCCCGGTTCTCGCCCATTTTGTCAGCAACTTTTTGGATATGCAAGTTCTATTTTGTCCGTATCAAGCTCTAAATCCGGAACCCCATTTTGAGGCACAGCCTGAGCGGCATATTCCTCCGGCGTGGAGTTGCCGAGAGCGCTGTGGGGCCGTTCTTCGTTGTAATCCCGCCGCCAGGCTTCGACCTTGTCCCGGGCATCGTCCAAGCTCAGGAACCAGTGCTCGTTGAGGCATTCCTGCCGGAACCGACCGTTGAAGGACTCGATATAAGCGTTGTCCGTCGGCTTCCCCGGACGAGAGAAGTCCAACGTGACATGGTTCCAGTAAGCCCAAAGATCGACGTCTTTTGAGATAAATTCCGGCCCGTTGTCCACCCGTATCGTCCGCGGCCGGCCCTGGGCTTTCATGACCCGCTCCAGGACCTCGACCACCTCGCACCCTCGGATTCTCTGGCCTATGTGGATCGCCAGGCTTTCACGGGTATGATTGTCGACTATCGTCAAAAGCCGGATCCGACGCCCATCGAAGAGCTCGTCCGACAAAAAATCCATGCTCCAGCACTCGTTCTTTTCCGCTGCCAGTGGCCGCAGCTCCCGCTTCAGACAGGCCTTGCGCCGCCTGGGAGGACGTCTCCTCATGGCCAACCCTTCCTCACGGTACAAGCGGTAGACCCGCTTGTGATTCACGTGCCATCCTTCCCGCTCGATCAAGACATGGAGCCGCCGATAGCCATAGCCAACCCGTGACATCGCGAGATCCCTCAGGCGCATGCGAAGCGCCGTCTGAGGGTCGGCCGTAGACTTGTGCCGGATCGTCGACCGGGGGAGTC
>CAYHBE010000263.1:0-3122 GCA_964354765.1 uncultured Dehalococcoidales bacterium
TTTTAAAAAAATTAAAAATAATTTCAAAGCCAGTATTGTTTTAGAATCTTCAGATGTTTATATAATTGCTGTTCCAACACCGCTGGAAAAAGAGATGAAAATAGCAGATCTTAATGCTGTTAAAATTGCAGCTGAAAATATCTCAAAAGTATTAAAAGAAGAACAAATGGTAATTCTAGAATCAACAGTACCTCCTGGGACTTCAGAGAATTTTATACTTCCAATTTTACGAAAAAGTGGTGTAAAAAAAATTTATTATGCTCATTGTCCGGAACGGGCAATTCCTGGAAAAACACTATATGAAATGATTAACAACGACAGAATCATTGGAGGATTAAATGATGAATCAACAAAGAAGGCAAAGGAGCTTTATGGTTCTTTTATTAAGGGTAATATTTATATTACTGATTCCAGAACCGCAGAGTTTGTGAAGCTGATGGAAAATACATTTAGAGATATCAATATAGCCCTTGCAAATGAATTTTCTCTAATGGCTGAAGAAGCAGGAATAAATGTGTGGGAAGCTATCGAGATGGCAAATAGACATCCACGAGTTAACATACTTAAACCAGGTCCTGGAGTCGGGGGACACTGTATCGCTATCGACCCGCTTTTCTTAGTAGAAAAAACTAGTCAATCCAGAATCGTTACCATGGCTAGAGAGATCAATAGTTCCATGCCAATTCATGTGGTAAAATTAGTAAAACAAATAATTCATGGCGTTAATAATCCTTCTATTGTTCTTTTAGGTTTGGCATATAAAGGAAATGTCGATGATGTACGAGAAAGCCCAACATTCAAAATTAAAAAAATAGCGGAACGGGAGGGGATGGAGGTAAAAATTTATGATCCCTTGGTAAAGAATTACCCTGATAATTCTTCTGATCTCGTTGTCACCTCAAAAGATTCTGACTGTCTTGTTTTGGTAACAGACCATGAAGTCTTCAAGGAAATTGATCCAAAAAACCTAAACATGAGACATAAAAATTTAGTAGATACAAGAAATTTTCTTAACCATAAAGCATGGAGAGATGCAGGTTATAAAGTGAAAATACTTGGAAATGAAATTTTATGAAATAAATTCAATAAAATATAGAGACAAAATTTAAAAAGAATAAATTAATTGTGCAGAGGATTAAAATGGAGAAGTGCTCTCATCAAAGCTGCAGTAAAGAAAAACAAGAATGGTTACCTATATTTGACTGTAATGATATTGCAAGACATCCTTGGTGTGTACATTGTGGAGTAGTAAAAAATATTTCAGGTGATAGATTTTACAAACTAGGATATTGGATGAACGTTCTTTCTAAAATAGCTAACCGATATTCCTTAAAGCAAGTTCAGAAACGTAATATAGCTAAAGAACTTGCCTCGCATGAGTTGTTTAATGATGACTATTGTATAGATTGTTCTGCACAAAAAACAATATTCATAAACATTGTGAAAAGATATTGTAAACTTGATACGAATTGCATTGAATCATTTATCTACTAGACTGAATTGACGATCCTAATCTAGGATTATATGATAGGAGGCTTGTGGATGTATTAGTTTATACTAGAATTATTTTTCTGTTATTGAACTTGATATATGTGGTAATAATTAAATTTTTTTAACTAGAATTGGCATGACTTGTGTAATGAGTAGTTATATAGATAAGATTTTTTTATGTTACTGGAATTTTCATAAAAAGTATAAAACAATAGAATCAGGCTAAATATGGAGATAAAAGACATGGAAACTATAGCCATACTCGCTGCCTATAACTTAGAGGATTCAATTGCTTCAATAGTTGAAAAAACAAAAGAATATGTTGATCGAGTGATTGTAGTTAGTGATGGTTCTAATGATAATACTTATCAAAAAGCAAAAGATGCGGGTGCCATATGCCCGAATCATACTTTAACACGTGGTAAAGGTTTTGCTGTGAGAAAAGGAATAAATTTTAGTAAACAATTTTCTCCAAAATATGTTGTTTTAATGGATGCAGATGGACAGCACTTACCTGAGGAGATTCCAGCATTACTTGAACCTCTCTATCAAAAAAATTTTGACATGGTTGTTGGTTCTAGAATGAAAGGTCAGTTAAAAACCGTATCGATTAATAAAATGGGAAATTTCTTCTTAAAATTGATTTCTTTTGTTGTTACCTTTCGATGGTTTACAGATACCGAATCAGGTTTTAAGGCATTTAAAGCAGAAAGTTTATATGGTTTGAATTTAGAATCCATATCATATGAAATAGAAGGAGAATTATTGTTAAAAGCTCTTCATAATAAATTTAGAATTATTGAGGTTCCAATCACTGTACCTAAAATAGTACCCGGTGTGACCGTTCGTGATGGATTGAAAATGGGATTGTATAAATTAAAAACTGGACTTAAATTAAAAATTATGAGAGATTAAAATGACCACATATTCGTTTTCGCCGGATCAAAAAATGTATCAAATTCCAAATAGAAATGCAACGAAAAAAGAAATAATAAAAATAAATATGTTATGTGAAAAACAAAAAAAAAGAGATAAAAAAATTGTTGTTATTCAAGGATTGGGATTTGTTGGAGCTGTGATGGGTGCTCTAGTTGCGGATTGCGAGATAGAAAATAAATCAAAATATTTTGTTATTGGTATTGATCTGCCGTCTCAAGATTCATTTTGGAAAATTGCAACTATAAATAAAGGAAATAGTCCATATAAAGCAAAAGATCCAGAAGTTGAAAAAATATTTAAAAGAACAATACTTAATAAAAAGACTTTTTTAGCTACCTGGATTTCTGAAGTCTATTCTGAAGCTGATATCATAATTGTCGACATTAATCTCGATGTAGATAAAACAATACCTGGTAAAGTTGAGGAAACTGATGTTTCAATAGCTAATTTTAAAAAAGCAATGGTTACAATTGGTAAATATATGAATAAAGAAGCATTAGTTTTAATTGAGACTACAGTTCCGCCTGGTACTGTTGAAAACGTTATTAAACCAATTCTTGAAAAATGTTTTAGAGTGAGAAATATTGATCTTAAGAAAAATCCCATATTGCTTGCTCATTCATATGAACGAGTAATGCCTGGAGAAAATTACATTGATTCAATAAAAAAAATTAATAGAACCTTTTCAGCTG
>CAYHBE010000264.1:0-3094 GCA_964354765.1 uncultured Dehalococcoidales bacterium
ACGACGATCCCCAGGGCAAATGAGGCGAGTGTGAAACCAAAAGCAATGCCCCTGATCCAATTACGAGTTAAGCCCGGAACGAAAGCGACCAGAGCCGCTCCCAGCATTGGGAGGAAGATGATGGCGGAAAGGATATTGAAGTCCACCTATTCCTGCTCCTGTTTCTTTTACCTATCCAAATATGAACAGGCAGATAATTATTGCCAGTATGCCAATCCCTATAAACAGCCCGTACAGCTGGAATTGCCGGGATCCCCATTTCCTGGTGACATTACCGGTACCAGCTGTGCTCGAAGCGATGCCGTTGACAGCGCCATCGATCACGTTTGTGTCAACCTTTTGAAATGCTGCAAAGACGCCGCCGAGTAATACCTTGCGGACGATGGTGTCCTCGTATAAGTTATCGAAGTAATATTTGTTTGAAAGCACCGTATGTATAGACTGTAGAGCGCCTTTCCTCTCGGAAGATATCCATTTAGCGCTATACATGGCATAAGCGAGGAAGATGCCTGCCAGGGCAACAATCAGAGAAACCAGAGGGAGCGGTGAATGGGTAAAGACACCTACCAGATTACCCATGAAAGTACCTTCAGGTTCGCCGTGTCCCATGAAGGAACCAAAGTCTCCGGTTACGTTCCAGAAACCGGAAATAATAGCCAACACCGCAAGTAGAATCATTGGTATGACCATTAACGCCGGTGATTCATGCGGATGAGCAGCGTGCCCGTGGCTATCATGATCACCATGACCGCCAGCCTCACCTCCGCGGAACTCGCCGCTAAAAGTCATAAAGATTGCGCGGAACATGTAAAATGCTGTCATAAATACTGTAATAATTGCCAGCCAGAAAACGACCGGCTGGTTTTCCCATGCGGTCACCATTATTTCATCTTTGCTCCAGAAACCGGATAAAGGCCAAATGCCTGCGAGTGCTAAAGAACCGATGAGAAAAGTAGTATAGGTCCAGGGCATATACTTGCGTAAGCCGCCCATTTTTCGCATATCGAAAGTGCCACCTGAAGCATGACTGACACTGCCGGCGCCAAGGAATAACAGGGACTTGAAGAAGGCGTGGGTGAACAGGTGGAAGATACCCACCGCAACACCGCCGGCTGCCAGACCTAGCATCATGAAACCAAGCTGGCTGATGGTGGAATAAGCCAGGACTCGCTTAATATCGTACATTACCAGACCCATCGAAGCGGCGAAGATAGCCGTAAATCCGCCAATGATTGCTACAGTTTGTAGCGCTTGCGCAGAGTTCTCAAATAATGGATACATACGAGCAACGAGAAACACACCCGCTGACACCATCGTCGCGGAATGGATTAATGCACTGACCGGTGTAGGACCTTCCATAGCATCTGGAAGCCACACATGGAGCGGGAATTGGGCTGATTTGCCCATCGCTCCTGAGAAAATCCCGATTGCCGCCCATGTAAGAGTGGTTCCTGCGAGTGTGCCGGCAATTGCCATCTCTCTCAAATGAACGGTATCAAACGTCCCTGTCTTTGAAAAGATGAGTAGTATAGCTGCAAGAAAACCGAAATCACCAAACCTCGTAACAATAAAAGCTTTTTTCGCGGCATTGGCAGCCGAGGGTTTATGGAACCAGAAACCGATGAGGAGGTAGCTGCATAGACCAACCATCTCCCAGAAAATGAACATCTGCAGCAAATTACCCGCAATTACCAGACCCAGCATCGATGCTGTGAATAGAGACATCCACGCATAATAGCGCGGGTAACCTGTATCGATTGTGTTTACCGGGTCTTTGTGCAGGTAAGCAAGTGAGTAAATCTGCACCATTAAACTCACAAATGTCACTGCCAATAACATCACGGCTGTAAGAGAATCCATAATCATCGAGACACTGAAATTAAAATTACCGATGACGAGCCATTCAAGTTCATGTACTTCGATCTCATGGTGAGGAGCACTCATCACCTCGGTGAGGGCGACGCACGACAATGCAAATGAACCAGCGATGCAGAGAATAGTAAGGTAACCGGGAAGCTTCGATTCATTGCTCACAAATGGTTTGAGCAAAACTGCTATTATCCCGAAGGAGATAACAGGGAGCAGGAAAATGAGCCAGTACATAATATCAGGCATTACAGTTTCCTCAAAACCTCTTCAGCAACATGTTTTTTATCGTCGGGAACATAGACTTTATAAGTGGCTGTTTCCTGACCGATAGGCAGTCCTGTTTCGGGCATGATGCGGCTGGGAATTCCCTCTCCCTCGAAGTACTCCTTCCACATTTCCGCCACCATCAAAGTCTGAACCTTTTTAATTTCAACCCACATATGTCACCACTTCATCAGGTCAATCTTGGTTGCATCGATATCCCCGCGGCTGCGGTAAATGCCGATAATAATCGCTATTCCGATAGCTGTCTCAGCCGCCGCAACCACAATGATAAACAAGGCAAAAACCTGCCCTGTCAGTGCCGTCGGTGTAATGTAGCGTGAGAAGCCAACCAGGGCAATATTTACCGCATTGAGCATGATTTCGAGACATAATAGAATCGCGATTGCATTTCGCTTGGCAAGCACCCCATACAGTCCGATGGAGAAAAGCACCGCAGACAGAATCAGGTAGTGTTCCAGTCCGACCATGTTTGTTATTTCTCCCTTGCCATTGCAATTGCGCCGATAATTCCAGCTAATAATAAAACACCCGCAATTTCGACTGTCAGTAAAAAGCCGTTATCACCAAATAGTATGTTAGCCAAAGGACCGGTGGTTGGAGCTACCGGTGTTAATCCGGATTCTTTCCATGGTGTACCCAGGAATACAAAGCACATCACACCGAAAAACACCAGTGCAGCCAGGAAAGCCGGAATCCGGAACTTATTCGTGGGACTTCCCTGTTGTACATCCCGCGTGAGCATAATGCCGATAATCAACAGGATAGCAATAGCGCCAACATAAACAATTATCTGCACGCCTGCCAGGAAATCGGCGCTGAGTGTGACATAAATACCCCCCACTGCTACTAAAGCCACCACCATGCACAGCGCGGCACGGAAGACGTTTTTCAGCGAGACTACAGCCAGTGCAGCCACCACGCTGACAATTGCAAGAATCCA
>CAYHBE010000265.1:0-3091 GCA_964354765.1 uncultured Dehalococcoidales bacterium
AACAATTTGGACACGTAGTATTTTCGAAATCGGTATTATTCAAATTACCGAGATAAACAAATTCTAATCCTACACTTTTCGCAATGTTATAAGCGTTATATAAAAGATCTTCCGGCGTCGCTTTATTGTATCCATATTCGTTCGATTTATATTGTGGAAAAAATTGCGTAAGATGAAAAGGAGTCTTTTTTCCTAATTCGTTTAGAATTCGCTTTGCAATCGACTTAATTACATTTGAATCTGTATTTAAATTCTGTATTAATAAAGTTGTAATTTCGACATGCACACCTAAATCTTTAGCCAATTTAGCATTTCTCCAAACTTTTTCTAGGTCAGCACCACAATATTTTTTTACCATTTCAGAATCTCCTTTTATATCTATATTCATTGCGTCTAATCCTGCATCAACTAAATCTCTTAAAACTTCTTCAGTCATGTAACCGTTTGTCACAAATGTATTATATAATCCTACTTCTTTTGCTAATTTAAAAGTTTCTAAAGAATATTCAAATAACAATGTAGGTTCGTTAAAAGAAATCGAAGTGCCTTGGCAGTTATTCTTTACCGCCAATTTAATTAATTCTTCAGGGGATAAATAATTAGATTCATTTTTTATAGAATCAAAAATTGAAACATCAGGATGCGAAATGTGATGATTTTGACACCAAAAACAAGAAAAATTACATCCATATGTTCCTATTGTTATTGCAATTGAACCGGGATAAAAGTGAAAAAATGGTTTTTTTTCAATTGGATTATACGATCGCGCAGGAACGCATCCATATACGATGGTATAAATTATTCCTTCTGTATTTATTCTGGTCTGGCAAAAACCGGATTTTCCCTCAAGGATCTTGCACCTTCTTTCGCATATTAAGCATTGGGTAATCTTTTCGTTGATATTTATTTGATATTTAGACTTTTTAATAAAAAGAGGATTTATTGAATTCATCAAATGTCCTTTAAAATAATAACTTCGGTAGGTAAATAAGACTTCAAGATATCGCTAACGAGTTTTTCGTCCGATATAGGAAGGCCTCTAATCATAAATTGACTTTTCTTTAAAGGATTCACTTTCCAATCAAATTCGCTAAGAAGGTACGGTTTTAAGTCTTTAAACGGTATTTCCGGTTCAAGCATGTAATTTTCTAATAATTTTTGGATATCTTTTACGCTTACCATTATTTTTTCGTCCAATTTTCAATTTTTTAATTATAATACTTGAAATAATAACGTAATGAATGATAAAAGTATTATACTTTAAGTTTTGCTTAAATAACGCCAACCATCTGTAAGCAAATTAAGCATAAAAAATAAACAAGAATAAAATTTCCAATTAAAATACCTATATCTTTAACTCCTTGAGTTGATTTAGTTGGACGCCTAAAGGTATAAATTGTGCCAATTGGCATGAATATAAACGGAAGAAAGTAAAATTCTTTCAAAATAAAAAACGCCCACGAACCTAGAATTAAAGAGATTAGCGAAAAGACTATAATAAAAATCTGACATTGTCTTAAACTAAAATGCTTAGTTAAGTCTCCATCTATTGTTTCGTGAACCATTTCACCTGTTAACGCAAAAATAAAAAAAGCGGACATTAAAATAAGTTCTTTTTCAACTAATAGCGGTAATCCTGCGTCTATTTTTATCATAAAATAAGGTAAAAGCATGTGAGAAACTCCTAGTACTATATGATTTAAAAAAGGGACATGTTTTAGCCACTTATTATACAAAATCATTACAACAATAATAATTATTAAAAAAATTGCGTTTAACGAATTTTGAATACAAGTTCTTAACAATAAAGATATTCCTAATAAAAAACTTACAACTCCAATCGTAAAAATTTCTTTAGGATGATACCCCTCAACTCGTTTTAACGTTTCTTTTTCGTTTGGATCTCTCATGTCCATAACATCGTTCCATGTATTTCCTGTTATTGCTAAAAACACAAATCCAACAAGAATATCAATGTGTTGGAAGGGATTTAAACGATTTAAGTACATAGCAATTAACATTGGAACAATTACGCTAAATGTGTAATCAAGTCTAAGAATTCCAATTCTACTTGCCATAGTGATTAATTTCTCAAATTAAAAATTTTTATTTAAAAAATAGAACGATTTCTATTTTATTTAATTAATGATCGTCATAAAATTTAAAAAAACATCCTAATAGATAATCCAATAATAACTACTGCCACAAAAACTTGTAGTGTGGTTTTTGGCATTTTTCTTGACACTTTTGCTCCAATATACGCGCCTAAAACAGATCCAATACCTATAACCGTACCAATTAAATAATGTATTTTCCCATATATTGCTTTTATTATTACATTAAAAATGGCCGTGAAAAAAATAATTGAGGTAGAAATCGCAGTTGAGTTATGTATTGGATATCCCAGAACAATATTAAGAGTTGGTGTATTTATTACTCCGCCTCCAATACCCAATAAGTACGATACAAATCCTGCAGCCATGAATAGCGGTATACCTTTCTTTAGATTCTTCTTATAATCGTGATTCTTTAAAGAAAAAATGTCATTATCTCTGTTTAGATTTGGATCTTTATTTTTTTTATAAGTTGTTATTGCTTTAATAGCCATATAAACTCCAGTAATTAGCAATACACTCGCAAAAATGAATTTTAAAAGCGTATTTTCAATATGTACGAACAAAAAAATGATGGCGCATATTAAACTCCCTAATATTGAAAATCCTGAGAAAATTAACGATAATTTTAGATTAGTTCTCCCTTGTTTTAAGTAAGTGAAAAACCCAACACCAGACGTTATTAATATTATATAATTAGATGTGTCTATAGCTTCGTTTATAGGCATAAAAAAGATTAAAGTCAAAATAGTTACGTAAAACACCCCTCCTCCGATGCCAGATATAGTGCCAATAATACCTGCAATAATGCCTACTATAAGTAGAATTATTAAAATTGTTAACGTTAATTCCATGATAATTAAGTGTATTTTAAATTATAGATAACATTTTCTGAAGTTTGTAAAAAAAAACTAAATTTTTCACCAACTTTTACGACAAAAGGAAATTAGATTTAACCGACCGATAAGTTTATATTT
>CAYHBE010000266.1:0-3088 GCA_964354765.1 uncultured Dehalococcoidales bacterium
TTCCTTCCGGGGCAGTTCAACATGCTCTATGCCCCCGGCGTGGGGGAGTCGGCGATCTCCATCAGCGGGGATCCGGCGGACGCCGGGCGGCTGGTGCACACCGTGCGCGTGGTGGGAGTGGTGACGCGCGCGCTGGAGCGGATCGGGAAGGGCGGCGTGGTGGGGGTGCGCGGGCCCTTCGGGACGCCGTGGCCGCTCGAGGAGGCGAAGGGCAGGGACGTCATCGTGGTGGCCGGCGGGATCGGGCTCGCTCCGCTGCGCCCGGCGGTCCATCACCTGCTCGCCCGGCGGGAGGAGTACGGCCGGATCGTGCTGCTCTACGGGGCGCGGCGGCCGGCGGAGCTGCTCTACGCGCGCGATCTCCAGCAATGGCGGCAGCGCTTCGATGTCCAGGTCGAGGTGACGGTGGACCGGGGGGAGGGGGACTGGCGAGGTCACGTGGGCGTGGTCACCGGGCTGGTGCGGCGCGCGGTGCTCGACCCGCCCGACACGGCGGCCCTCATCTGCGGCCCGGAGATCATGATGCGCTTCGCCGTGATCGAACTCGAGCGGCACGGGCTCTCCCAGGAGAACCTCTACGTCTCCCTGGAGCGGAACATGAAGTGCGGCATCGGCTCCTGCGGCCACTGCCAGTTCGGTCCCGTCTTCGTCTGCCGGGACGGCCCGGTTTTCCCCTACGAGCAAGTGAGCCGCTGGCTCCCGGTGCGCGAGGTGTAGCGAGGCCCGCATGCCCATGACGAAGCGCCCCAGCCTGGCCGTGTGGAAGTTCTCCTCCTGCGACGGCTGCCAGCTCAGCCTTCTCGACTGCGAGGACGAGCTGGTGGAGATCGCGGGCCGGGTGAACATCGCCTATTTCCCCGAGGCCACCCGCCGGGTGGTGAAGGGCCCCTACGACCTCTCGCTCGTCGAGGGATCCATCTCCACCCCCCACGACGCGGAGCGCATCCACCATGTGCGCCGCGCCTCGCGGCATCTGGTGACCATCGGAGCCTGCGCCACGGCGGGCGGCATCCAGGCGCTCCGCAACTTCGCCCAGCTCAAGGATTTCGCCGCCGCCGTCTATCCCACGCCGAGCTTCCTCGAGGTGCTGGGCAAGTCCACGCCCATCGCCGAGCACGTGCCCGTGAACTTCGAGCTGCGGGGCTGCCCCATCGACAAGGGGCAGCTGGTGGAGGTGATCGCGGCCTTCCTCAACGGGCGCAAGCCGGTCGTTCCCACGCACAGCGTATGCGTGGAATGCAAGCTCCGCGGCCTGGTCTGCGTCATGGTGGCCCGGGGCACGCCGTGCCTCGGACCGGTGACCCACGCCGGTTGCGGGGCGCTCTGTCCGGCGGTGGATCGCGGCTGCTACGGTTGCTTCGGCCCCATGGAGACCCCCAACACCCACGCCCTCGGGGACTGGTGGCAGGCGACGCTCGGCGTGCCCAAAGGAGACGTGCTGCGGGCCTACCGCGGGATCAACGCCGGCGCCGAGGCCTTCCGCAAGGAGAGTACGGCCCGTGAAACCTGAGCCGGTGAAGCGCCGAACGGTCAGGGTCGACACGCTCGCGCGCGTGGAGGGCGAGGGCGGACTGCGCGTGCGGGTGGAGGGGGACGCGGTGAAGGACGTGGAACTCCGCATCTACGAGCCTCCCCGTTTCTTCGAGGCCTTCCTGCGCGGCCGCTCCTTCCGCGAGGCCCCGGACATCACGGCGCGCATCTGCGGCATCTGCCCGGTGGCCTATCAGATGAGCTCCTGCCAGGCGATGGAGGCCGCGCTGGGGATCGAGGTGGGGGGGCCGCTGCGCGAGCTGCGGCGCCTGCTCTATTGCGGGGAGTGGATCGAGAGCCATGCCCTCCACGTGGTGCTGCTCCACGCCCCGGACTTCCTGGGCTACGACGACGGGCTGGCCATGGCCCGGGACCACGGGGAGAAGGTCGCGGCCGGCCTCCGCCTCAAGCAGATCGGGAACCGGCTGGTGACAGCGATCGGCGGGCGCGAGGTCCACCCGGTGAACGTGCGGGTGGGCGGCTTCTACCGCGCGCCGCGGCGGCGGGAGCTGGCGGTCCTGCTGGAGGATCTGCGCTGGGCGGCGGACACGGCCGAGGAGCTGGTGCGCTGGACGGCGGGATTCGCCTTCCCGGCGTTCGAGCGAGACTACGAGTTCGTGGCGCTCCGCCATCCCGAAGACTACGCCGTGCTCGACGGCCGGCTGGTCTCCAACCGGGGCCTCGACATCGGACCGGCGGAGTTCCTCGATCACTTCGAGGAAGAGCAGGTGAAGCGCTCGCATGCGCTCCATGCGGCGCACAAGGGGCACGGCGCCTACCACGTGGGGCCGCTCGCGCGCTACAGCCTGAACTCGGCGCAGCTCGCTCCCCGGGCGCGGGAGGCGGCGCGCGCCGCCGGCCTGGGGCCCGTCTGCCGCAATCCCTTCCAGAGCATCGTGGTCCGCTGCGTGGAGACGCTGCACGCCTGCGAGCGGGCCCGGGAGATCATCGAGCGCTACCAGGAGCCGGAGAGCCCGGCGGTGGAGGCCGTGCCCCGCGAGGCCGCCGGTTGCGGCTGGTCCGAGGCGCCGAGGGGACTCCTCTGGCACCGCTACCGCCTGGACGCGCAGGGCACCATCCTGGAGGCGCGCATCGTCCCGCCCACCTCGCAGAACCAGCGCACCATCGAGGACGACCTGCGCGTCTTCGTGCCCCGCCACCTCGATCTCGCGGACGAGGCGCTGACCTGGCAGTGCGAGCAGGCGGTGCGCAACTACGATCCGTGCATCTCCTGCGCCACCCACTTCCTGCGCGTCGAGCTGGAGAGGATCCCGCGGGGGTGAACCCGCCGCGCCCTGCCGCGCCGGCGCCGCGCCGCGGCGCGCAGGCCATCCGCCTCATCGGCGTGGGAAACGAGTTCCGCGCCGACGACGGGGTGGGGCCGGCCATCGTGCGCGCGCTCGCCCGCCGGGCCCTCCCCGGCGTCACCACGCACGTGACGGCCGGCGACGGGGCCGATCTCCTCGAGGCCTGGCGCGGGGCCCAGACGGCATTCGTCTTCGACGCGGTCCGGTCCGGTGCGCCCCCGGGCACGGTCCACCGCTGGGACGCCGGCAAG
>CAYHBE010000267.1:0-3079 GCA_964354765.1 uncultured Dehalococcoidales bacterium
TTTTTAAAAACTGGTAAATGGACGACAGTCTCGAAGTGGCTCGATGCATTACCACATGAGTTGCGTTCATCAGACTCCGAATTGATAATAATCGATGCTCAGGCACGAGCTTATCTCGGTAAAAGCGACGAAGCCGTGCATATCCTTTCCCCTTTAATCACGCGGCTTAATGATGAACACGATTGGTTATTGAAAGGTGAAGCTTTAAGCTGGCGGGGGGCGGCTTTCCGTCTGAACGGATACTTTGAGGAAGCTCAGGCTGATATCGGAGCTTCTATCCATCTTCTCGAACAGCATCTGAGTCCACCCGAGCTGCTCGGCGCCGCCCACAGGAGATTGGGAGACATTCACCTGGAGCAGGGGTGTTTTACTCCTGCATTGAAACATTTCGAACATGCCCTCGGATATTTTACGTCTGTCCTGGACGTTGGCGAAATAGCAAGGGCGCACAACTCTCTGGGAATAACACACAGGCGGCTCGGAAATCTGCCAAAAGCAAAAATGCACTTTGAAAAAGCCAGGGCTGGCTGGCTCAAGACCAATAACTTTGGCGCTCTTTCAGTCGTTTTAAACAACATCGGGATCATTTACCAGCGTATCGGACAGTACGACCTGGCGCTGGATACTTTACGCGTCGGGTTGGAAAAAGCCAGGGAAACCGGTTATCGTCGGGTGGAAGCTGGCACCCTGATATCAATCGCTGACATTTTGCGAGATCTTGGTCAATACAAAGATGCTCTCTCTGCCTACCTGGAAGGGCAGGAAATCGCCAGGCAAGTCATGGAATCTTCACTGGTGGCTTATGCTACTTCTGGTATTGGAGAGACCTACCGGCTCCAGGGTGAACGTGAGAAAGCAGACATATTACTTAAGGAGGCTTTCCACCAGGCTCAGGATCAGCAGCAGCCTTATGAGGCTGCTTTGTTTTCTATTCCAATCGGGATAATTGAGTATGAGAGGGGTCGGTTTGAAAATGCGGAAAATATCTTGGTTGATGCTAGCCAGCGGTTGGAAAAGATAGGAGATAAAGATGCCCTGGCGAAAGCGTATTTCCATCTCGCGCAGAGTTCGTTCCTGTCAAAAAAATATGACACGGCTATCAATTGGCTTGAAAAAACATCCAGCCTGGCGGATGAGTTGGGCTATGAGGATTTCCTGGTAATCGAAGGCAGGAATGCAATTCCGCTGGTTCAGTACGGATCGGAAAAAGTAGTTGGCGGCACACGTTTTTCAGAGGTTCTTGAGAAGATCAATTCCACCCGCGAGAGAAAATTAATATCCGATTCAATCGTGGGATTTTCTTCTGGTTCGGAACTGAAAACAAAGTCCGATATCGAGGTCAAAACTTTAGGTCAGAGCTGTGTAAAGATAAACAATCGCCAGTTGGATGATACCGATTGGCGGTCTCAGCGGGCAAAAGAAATTTTCTTTTACTTGCTCACTTTCCCGAGCGGTCGGACTAGAGAGCAAATCACCGCGGATCTCTGGCCTGACCTTTCACCATCCAAAGCATCCAGCAACTTTCATATTAACCTTTTCCGGGCAAGACAGGCTCTTTACCCTGGTATATTTGTATTCGAGAACAACTGTTACCAGGTCAATCCGAATCTCCATATCTCGTTCGACGCACTGGAATTTGAGAAACTCCTGGATGGGATCGACACTCCCTGTAGTTTGATCAGCAGCTTATCCACGGTCGAGAAAGCGATAAGGTTGTACAATGGAGCTTTCTTGAAAGAACTCAACGGCGAGTGGATTGAGGTGCGGCGCCGGGAACTTGAGAATATATACATTAAAGCCCTTTCCCTGCTGGTCGATAACTATGAAAAAAAGGGTGAATACGGTAAGGCAACCACCTTCCTTGAAAAGTTAATTGCAATCGATCCTTACGATGAGGACATTTATTACAGTATTATGCGTTTCCATGTGGCTGAGAAAAATAGTCCGATGGCTCTCTACGCCTACAAACGTTATGCAGAGATAGTCAACAGCAGTGCAGAGCAGGGAATTCCAGGCGACATACGAGAATTACAGCAGCGCATCCTGGCATCGACGCCGTTAATTCACCAGCAAAATTAAAATTTTCCTAAAATTTTCCAAATATATTTAATAAATCCCTCTTTTTTTACTTTTTTAATTGACATAACTCCATTTTGGTAAGAGTTTTGTAAGAGGTCATCTTTTATCATAAGTACATCAGAATTAATTTCTGAAAATAAAAAGGAGAGGGTTTACAAAATGCGGAAACTAATGGTTACTCTACCCAGGTACATGCCACTGATTAAAATTATGGCGTTAGTGGGCATAGCCATTGCCATTGCTGTCGCCGGAGGTGCACCTGATATTATCGATATTTAAATATCGACGATCGACTAACAGCCCCGGGTGAATTTATCTGGGGAATACCCGGGGCGGTAGTCCTCAACTGGTTGTAAAGGGCGAAAGAATGCATATATTAAAACAATCGTCACATAATTTCCGGGGATCATTCTCGGAAATGGCTGCCAGGGTAAAGGTCGTGCGAATCAGACACTGGTGGGCTATTTTGCTCAGCGCCGCGCTGCACCGCTTGCCTTTTGCACTATTACCCGGCGAAGCGTTTTTAGATTTAAAAAGAGCGTGCATGGTCTTATCTTATCTTCTTTTATTATGGGCGCTGTCAGCTAATCTGAATTTTCGCAGCATGCGCGTTATGGCGGCGGGAACTCTACTGAACTTTATCGCGATAATTGCCAACGGATGTTTGATGCCGGTGTCACCAGAAGCTCGAGAGCTAGCTCAAATGACCGTGCTCGATCCATCGCGATTTGGGATGGTGCTGCCCGAAGGAAGCGGTATTTATTTACCGATCGACCAGACAAATCTCTGGTTTTTCACAGACATTATCCCGGCTCATTATCTTGGCGGTGTTTTCAGCGCCGGCGACATCTTAATCGTTTTTGGGTTTGTACTCCTTGGAGTAGAAATTGCATTCAGTAAAAAATGGTTATCCCATGATGAACATTCTTTATTCTCTCGCATCTCCAGATCAAGCAGGCGTATCAGGGCTGACGATGCGGTTAATAATCCAATGGCTGAA
>CAYHBE010000268.1:0-3074 GCA_964354765.1 uncultured Dehalococcoidales bacterium
CCGAGCGATTTCAAAGCGTAGATATTGGCACGGGTGGGTAGCTCGGTGGGTGAAATCCGGTGTCCGCGACCGTGCCGCGGTAGAAAAGCAACATTCACTCCTCCCAGTTTGCCGATGGTAATCGAATCACTCGGCTTACCGAAAGGCGTATCGATATCAACGGTCCTGATACCGGTCATCCCCTCGATTTGTTCAAGTCCCGTCCCCCCGATGACTGCGATGGCGGCTTTAAGTGTGGTTTTGGGCATGGTTGTTAATCCTCCAAGGTAATTCCAAGTCCTTTGCAAACCTGTTCCACAGGAATCCGTGGCTTCCGGGCTTTTCTTTGAGCTTTCAGCTTCCGAATTACTTCTTCCCGGATATGTAGTCCTTAATCTGAATCACCGAGGTATTCCTGCAACTTTTCTTCAACAACTTCTTCAATCATAATTTTTAGCTGATCTATAGTAAGCTTTGTAGTTATTTCTTCAGTCTTGGTTGTCATTGACCACCTCCTCCTAACTTGTTCTATTATAGAGTATTTGCCTCCCCTTCCAGCATGATTTCGCTGTCTTTATTATCTTTCTATGGTTTCCCTATACCCTTTTCTGTCACAAATGAAGTAATATACTTTGCTGGAGTGACATCGAAAGCGGGATTGGCAACATCTATATTTTCCGCGGCTATGTGAACGCCGTTTATTCGAGTGACTTCTTCCGGTTTGCGCTCCTCGATAGGAATTTCATCCCCAGATTTTATAGAGCGATCAATCGTGCTTTCGGGCGCCGCAACATAGAATGGGATGCCGTGTTCCTTCGCCAGCACCGCCAGGGAATAAGTGCCGATTTTGTTCGCGGTATCACCATTTGCAGTAATCCTGTCTGCACCCACGATCACACAATCGATTTTGCCTTGCTTCATGAAGCTACCTGCCATAGAGTCGGTGATAAGCGTTACCGGAATACCGGCTTTTTTACACTCCCAGGTGGTGAGCCTGGCTCCTTGCAGCAGCGGTCTCGTCTCACAAGCGATGACTCTCACTTTTTTACCTTGTTGATGGGCGTATATCATGATACCCAGCGCAGTCCCATACCCGGGTGCCGCGAGTGGGCCTGTGTTGCATATCGTTAGGATGTTCATACCGTCTTTGATTAGCTTCGCCCCATGCCGACTTAGCTGCCGTGTGGCTTCCATTTCTTCAGCGTGGATCTTCTGCGCTTCTGCTACAAGCGCTGGTTTGATGTCCTCGACTCTTCCGCAGGAGCGGGCGTCTTGTTCCATTCGCTCAACTGCCCAAAAAAGGTTGCGCGCGGTAGGTCTGGTGCCCGCAATTGCACGTGCAACCGTATGCAACTGGTCAAGAAAAGCACTTTTGCTTTTTGCTGTAATTTGCAACGCTCCAAGAGCGACTCCATACGCCCCGGCAATGCCGATAGCAGGTGCTCCGCGGACCTGTAGGGTTTTGATGGCAGTCACCATGTCCCGGTAATCGGTAATGTCCAGGTAGACTTCTTCCGCCGGTAGACGGGTCTGGTCGAGAAGCTTTACTCTGTTTTCAAACCATTCGAGGGGTTGGGGGAGATTGAGGTTTTTCGTTTTTAGCTTCCTTTTTCATTCCCGATCCCATAACACATGCGGGGCGAGCTCTGATCGGGAATCCCCAATACTTCTTTGCCTGGATTACAGCTTTCGCTGGAATGGGCAGGGCAAACTATCACTTCCAGAACCTGGGTATAAACATGCCCACCCGCTTTTTATAGTCGAGGTAAGCTTGCCCGAACTTCTTTTCCAGTTCCTTTTCCTCAACGAGCTTGTAATAAATAATATGTGCCGTGATAAAAAACGGCACACCTATCACCAGCAACGAGAACGATTGTCTCACCACTGCCAATCCAAATAATACCAGCGCCCAACCGAGATGCATCGGATTCCGTACAAGGCGGTAAAGTCCATCGGTGACAAAGCCAGGCGGTGGACTGAAAGGTATGGGTGTGCCCTTTGCCCGGAAAAAGCGAGCGATCGTCCAGGCAACCATCGGAACGCCGATAACAAGCGAGATAATTGAGATAGGAAACCGGATATAAGGAGCAATCGATAATTCTAGTCCAAGCTGGTGGTCAACCCAGGGCGTAATAAAAATCATCAGCGCCACGCCCCCATACCAGAAAATGGCGCCCGCTATCGAAAGCAACAATCTAAATTTGTGATGCGTGGTCGCGACCTGATAGACAAACTCGGCGAGGCTGTTCATTTGTCCGCTTGTGCCTTTCTGAAATCTGTACCATTGAATTTATTCATCGCGGCAGTCAAACCCTCGGAGAGTAAACACACCAATATCTCACCCACCCTGGGTACTATTTTCTCTGTCATCTTTTGTTCTTCTAAGGAAAAATCACCGAGCACATGATTGATAACATCACCTCTTGCTGTTGTCCCAGATTGTTCTTCTCCTGGACGGCTAATCCCGACACGAACACGTAAAAAATCCTCGCTGCTGATATGCTCAATGATGGACTTGATGCCGTTGTGACCGCTGCTCCCGCCAAGCCGTATGCGGATCCTTCCCAGCGGCAAATCGAGGTCATCATAAACTACGATAAACCGCTCCGGTCTCACGCCATACTTCCTTACCAGTTTTCCAACGGCTTCCCCGCTTAAATTTACAAAAGTCAGCGGCTTGGCAAGGACAACATCGGCGCTGTCGATTTTACCTTCGCCGGTCTTAGCGCGATATCGGCTCCGAACGAGAGAAATCTTATTAACAAGGGCAAATCCATCGAGGCACATAAACCCGATGTTATGCCTGTTGCGGGCATATTTTTCGCCCGGATTACCCAGCCCGACAATCAGCCACTTATCAGTTTTTTTGTTCCAGAATGGCAAGAAACTGCTCCTCATCTATTTGCTGTGTTCCCAGGGCGTTGGCTCTGGTGACTTTACTTTCACCGGGGTCTTCACCAACGACCAGGTATGTGGTGTTATGTGTAACATTATCTTTCGCGGTGCCGCCCAATGCCTTGATCCGTTCGTGGGCAACTTCGCGTGAAAATGATTTCAGAGTGCCTGTGATGACGAACTCTTTTCCTGGTAGCGAT
>CAYHBE010000269.1:0-3057 GCA_964354765.1 uncultured Dehalococcoidales bacterium
AGACTGTTGTTCTTTGTATATTCTATAAAAGTTGTCGACCATGGCTCTGTGTTTAACCTTAATCATCGGCTCTAGCTTTTTAAAAAGCTCAAAGCTCTCTTTGTCAATATCAACTTCGTGTGCTTGGAAACCAAGCCAACTAAATAATATTCTAACTTCTTTTTCGCTTAAATCTACTATCATTCTGTTATTTTATTAATTGCTTGTTCTCTTAATTCCGCAGTTGTATCAAAGTAATCTTCTACGAAGTATATACTAGTATTAAATTTGCAGCTACCGTACTTATCAAGTAGTTCTTTTATAGTTGTAGCACAATAAGAACCGCTATTACCATCATCCGTGGTTACAATAAATTCCAATATCTCCACCTCTTTAGTATACAAAGCATCACGCTCTCTCATGGTTAGATATCCCGGAATTACTTCATGTAGTGTATCTTGGTCATAACCTTTTCTAATCCATTCAATAGCACCCGCAATAACCTTGGTGTGTTTCCAATAATTAGCCTCATCAGTAATCAATGTGGTCGTATACGTCCTAGTTCTAGTAACCACATAGGACTTACCTTCGGTTAGAAGGCTACCCCAGTAAACATCTTCATTTTTCTTACACTTTAGCTCCATGCGGATGTTTATATTCTTCTACATTTGTATAAATACCTTGTAATATCCAATCTAAGACTTGCTCCAACTTAAATGGTGTGGTTGAATCTTTGGTATATGATTTCTTAGTGCATCCGTGCTGATGAACATATGCTATATTATCAACCGTTTTTACAACCGTAAACTCATTACCACTTTGAGAGAAATGTCTGAATCGTTTTCCGGCTAATGGAATCTTACAATAGACAAAGCCTTTTTGTGTTTTTATCTTAATCTTATTTTCCATCTTAGTCTAAATCGTTTTCATTATCAATTCTATCCAATATCTTTATTACTGCTACTTCATCTTCTAGATTCGGAGATTCTAACGAACATATTAAAGCGTTCTTAATTGTTTCTAATTCTTCTAATGTAAAATTCATAATTAAAATGTGGGTTCTATAATTTCTGGACCTACTCTCTCAATATCATCTACATATAGACCATCGCGACTTTCATCACCAAGTCCAGCTGGTAGAAAATATTCACCCTGCGAATCATACCAACACGGTGTTGGGTTATTATAACCATCGAGTAGTACCCAATACCAACCACTCTTGATCGGTAACTGCTTGCTTACTTTATTTATCTTTGCCATATTATAGTTTTTTATAGTGTTTTAAATCGTTTAGTAAAGTTCCCCATAGCAAACCATTGTGTTGTATCAATACCGTTCTTAGATTTCTTTCCAATGGCTACTTTAATGCTATTGATTGACTTATCAACAATAACACATTGTGCACCATCAGTATCTAATACAACTTGGTCAACTGAGAACTCATCGATGTTCATCGCAAACTCAACCATTCTTTGGGCTATGTATTTTTCTTGCTCAGTCATTTGTTATCTTATTTAAATTCTTGTTTCTAATATTCTCTTTCAAATTCACTAAATCAATATAACCAAAGTCTCTCAGACTAGGTGCATGATATATGACTAGGTATGGACTGCTCAGGATCCCGTATTTTACTTGTTGATGAAGTATGGGTGCATATAGCTTAAGCAATTCATAAACTTCTTCAATGCTATTCGGGATAATCTCCGTAGCACCATCACATCTTGATGTTGGTGAAACTGCTATGTTTGGATTACCAATATGTGCTAATAAATCAGCTATTTCCATCTTGTGTTATTAAATCTATCTTTACGCTTCTATGATATGTATATGGTTCAAACCACTTAAGGTATGATCTTGGTGACTCCTCATCATTAGACCAATAGAAACAATGTCTATTACCATCATCATCCATAACATGGAAACAATCATCTTTTGTTTCTACCCTTGTTATTATCTTACCGTTATTGACACCACCAATTTGGTATGCCTTGGTTTCTACACGATATGGTATTACTTGATACCATTTACCTTCAGTTAAATAGTTATAGAAACCACCATTGCTCTTAGATTGTTTGTTGGTCTTCTTACAAAGTAGTTGTCCCGTAAATCTTACTATCATCGGTTTAATATCGCTGAGTCTTCTAATACATTCATCAATTGATCATATGTATATGATGTTGGTATTTCATTTATCTTATGGTTGCCTTCCTTATCCAAGATAGGCTTACCAGTCTTGTCAAATTGAGCTTGTTCGTGATAGATAACAACTGAATTAGAATCACACTTCATACCCTGTGATGTTATACCCACATGCATAGCATATCCACTATACGTTGGGAATAATACACGAAGTGTATCACTATACTTAGCACCAAATTCAGCACTGGTCTTCATTTCCATCTTTTGCAAAAATGTAGTAGTATAGTGAGCATCAGTTAAATACTCAATGATGTACTTCAACTGCGCGACAAACGCTGGAGTCTCTGTGAAATTACCATCTATTTCCTTCATTTGCACAAAGTTGTTAAACTCAATACTATGAATTCTATATCCATTCTTAGTGAAGAATGTAAACATCAATACCATCTTACCCTTACCGTGTTGGCTATATTGTAGCCATATTCGGTTGTAAAACTTGAATTCGTCTCTGCAAGCAGTTTCAATGTAGTCTAATGTATGTTCTAATCTGTTCATTTTATTTATTTATTAAGTGGTTACTGCCAACTGACTCTCTTATCATCAATTTGATAGATGCGAACATTGCACACCAACATACAGTTTATCCACAATTATTTGTTTCTCTTGTGGTACTCTACTAAATCATCAATTACACCTGTGTGAGTAATTGCGTAGTCACCATTTGTATTCTTATATTCTAATAAGTATTCATCTTCGTCATAGACTTCAATAGCCCAACCGAATAACTTCAACTTTTCAATCTTCTTTAATTCACTTGAATCAAGGATACCAACCATTTCTTCAGCTTCTTCATCATTCTCTCTATCTTGCTCACTATCTAATTCTGAGATATGACTGAATACACCAGCACCACCATCAAAACCACCACCGAATAAGCTA
>CAYHBE010000270.1:0-3057 GCA_964354765.1 uncultured Dehalococcoidales bacterium
CTGGGATATCGCGCAAAATATTACGGACCTTCGAACTCTGGAGAAGGAAATCAATTCCTGTATCACACCTGAAGGTGAACTATCAGATTCAGCTTCTCAGGAATTACAGGTGTTACGCCATCAGATACAGTCGCAGCGCCAGCAGTTGATGACACATCTCGAAGACTTAATCCGTTCGCCGCGCGGTCAAAAAATTATCCAGGAACCAATCGTTACCCAGCGGGAAGGTAGATACGTCATCCCAGTTAAAATTGAGGCGAAAAAAGAACTGCAGGGTATTATCCATGACGTCTCCAATACAGGTGCGACCGTTTTTATTGAGCCCTGGGAAGCAATCGATCAAGGAAATGAGCTGCGAGAACTCATAAATGAGGAAAAGCGCGAAATCGAACGCATTGTGCGAAGATTAAGCGGTGACGTCGGAGTCCACGAGATTGAAATTGTTGGCAATATTACGCTTGCATCAGAAATCGATCTAATTTTCGCCAAGGCAAAATATGCCCGCCGCGCTCAAGCGAACGAAGCAAAAATCGTGCCTTTTGCGGGTTCGGAAAATCAACCTGTTTTACGATTAAGAGACGCTCGCCATCCTCTTCTGGGGAACCGGGCAGTACCTCTTTCCGTGGAAATCGGAAAGGATTTTACGGTTTTAGTCATTACAGGTCCAAACACCGGTGGCAAAACAGTGGCTCTAAAGACGATCGGTTTGCTTAGCCTGATGACGCTCGCTGGATTACCTATCCCAGCCCACGAGGAAAGCGTCATCCCGATTTTCGATGGGATTTATGTCGATATAGGTGATGAGCAGAGTATTGAGCAAACGCTCTCCACATTCAGTTGGCACATTACCAACATCTCGCGTATTGTTAAAAGCAGTACCAGTGAAAGTATGGTACTTCTCGATGAACTGGGGACGAGTACGGACCCGGCTGAAGGCTCGGCGCTGGCACGAGCTATCCTGCTGAATTTTCTTTCTAAATCGACCATGACGGTTGCCACAACTCACCTCGGCGACCTTAAAGCCTTCGCTTATGTCACCAAGGGTCTGCAAAACGCTTCTCTCGATTTCGACCCCGTCACCTTCGCACCGACTTACCGATTGTCCGTGGGTCTCCCTGGCGGCAGCAACGCTCTCGAGACTGCGGCACGTCTCGGACTAGATCCAGTAATTATCAACGACGCACGGGGTATGCTTTCCACGGGTACTCTAGAGGTGGAATCTCTTATTGTCAGCCTGAACGAGGAACGAGATAAGGCTCAATCACTCGCCAAACAGCTTGCAGACGAACACGGTGTAGCCCAACAACTTCGGAAAGAGCTCGAAAATGGTTTGCGCGATCTTAAGGCTAGAGAGAAATCAGTTATCCAGGAAACAAGAGACAGAGTCGTCAGCGAAGCGTCGGAGCTGCAGCGGGAACTCAAACAGGCAAGCACCGAGCTGCGCAAACAAAAATCACGTGATACTATCGAAAATACGCGCAAAGTCCTGGCAAATGTTCACGAACGTCTGAAAAGCGACACGTGGCACACTAAAACCGCGCCCGAAGAGCCAACACCGCCGGATGAGAATGTTGCTCTGGGTGATACAGTTTGGCTCAAGGATGCAAACCTCGAGGCAAAGGTGATCCAGATATATGAAGAAAGCAATGAAATTGAAGTGCAGGCGGGGCAGACTCACATTAAGCTGGGGCTTGAAGGTATTGAAAAAATTATTACATTCCGATCAGGAGAACCACGCAGGTTTGTTCCAGTTATTAAGCCCGAGCCTAAAGTAGTACCCTCGGAACTTCTCTTACTAGGTAAGAGGGCTGAAGAGGTTGAACGCCTTCTCATCAGCTACCTCGATGACGCAGTGATGGCAAATCTGAGACAGGTTCGAATAGTCCACGGCTCCGGCACAGGAGTATTACGCCAGATCGTGAGAGAGATGCTCTCCACGCACCCACTCGTTAAAGGATTCCGTCCCGGCGAGCGTGGCGAGGGCGGGAATGGCGTAACGGTAGTAAGGTTGTAGGGGAGCTATCAGCTTTCAGCAGTCAGCGATCAGCCTCCCATGGAAAGAAATGTTTTTAACCAGTCAATATAAACTAACGAGGACCAAACTGCTTTCTCTGTTAGATGAAATTGAACACGACTCTGAGAAAGCGATCACACTATATTTATCACGCGGCGTTATGGAATGTAACTCTTATCTTGAGAAAATACCAGACCTTATCCCAATAAAGCAAGAAATTGATAAAAATATTAGCTCATCACAAACTGGCGCAGTTATTTTCTGGGGGCGATGTCACAAATTACTGATTATTCCCCCGTTCCCGATAATAGATAACTACATGACTGACGGCTATCAAACGGAACCCCTATGTAATCTAGTCACACGCGACCACAAAATCGGTATCGTACTTGTGCGGCTAGGCAGCTATTCCATCGGCATCACTGAAGGTGGAAGGTTGGTTATTCATAACACAGGCACGGGCTTGGTTCATGGAAGGCAGCGGCAGGGTGGTTCGTCAGCCGCCAGGTTTCAGCGCCGCCGACAGGACCAGGCTCACCATTTCCTGAAAAGAGTCGGCGAACACGCCCGGGAACTAGTTACAGCTTATGGGGAAAAACTGGATTACTTTGTGTACGGTGGAGCCAGAACGACCATTCAACAGCTGCGAAAACAGTGCAGTTATTTTGAACAATTTGACGATAAGCTGCTGCCGCCTTTGCTAGAAATTCCCGACCCACGTTTTAGTGTCCTCGAAAAAGCTGTTACTCAGATCTGGTCAAGCCGCGTGACTGAATGGCAAGAAGAATAAGGTCTGGTTCCTGAAACCCCAATTTTAAGGTAATTTGTCATTTTCAGCCCGGGCCTAGTGTACAGTGAAAACTCCTTTATTATTATGGATCTATATCAAACGTAGAGTGACTTACTAAATCCCTCTCAATCTCCCTTTGTGGAAGTGCACAATTGGACACCAATAGGCTCTACAGGAAATAATGAATGTACCTCAATTCTATCATCGAATACTGACAGTCTCACCTGCAACTTGTCAAGTAACTGAGGCACTT
>CAYHBE010000271.1:0-3055 GCA_964354765.1 uncultured Dehalococcoidales bacterium
GAACACCTTGCCGTCGGCGCCGACCGCGAGCAAGAACCTGTGCTCCTTCATCGCGTCCCAGAACGGCTTGTCCTCGGGGCGCAGGTCGGGCAGGGGCTTCTGGTAGCCGGAGGCGGCGGGGGCGGTCTTCTGCTCGGACATATCTCGGGCTCCTCGGTCTCAGGCGGTGGGCGCGGGGCGGGCGGGGCTCACGCCGCCTGCGGGGGCTCGCTGGACAGCACGATCGCGCTCGTGGCGGCCAGTATGCCGCCCGAGCCGTTGGTGATCGCGAGCTTGGCGCCCGGCACCTGGTGGTTGCCGCCGTTGTACTCGGGCCTGTCCGAGTCGTCGGCCTCGCCGCGCAGCTGCAGGACGGCCTCGACGATGTGGTGCATGGCGCCCAGGTGGGCCTGGCGGATGAGCCCGCCGTGGGTGTTCATGGGGAGCTTGCCGCCGAGCTTGGCGTTGCCCGCGAGCACCCAGTCGCCCGCCCCGCCGGGCTCGCAGACGCCGAAGCCCTCCAGGGCGATGAGCGGGGTGAAGCTGAACGAGTCGTAGATCTCGGCGACGTCGAGGTCCTGCGGGGTGATGCCCGCCACCTCCATCGCCCGGCGCCCGGCGCGGCCGAGGCCCCGGCGCACGCCGTCCACCCCCTGGGCCTCGGTGATGAACTGGTGCGAGTAGCCCTCGCCCATGCCGGCGAGGTAGACGGGCTTCTTGCGCATGCCCGCGGCGCGCGCCGCGGTGGTGACCAGGAACGCCGCGGCGCCGTCGGAGACCAGCGAGCAGTCCATCCCATGGAACGGGGTGGCGATCCAGCGGTCGGCCAGCACGTCCTCGATCGTCACCACGTCGCGCAGCATGGCGTTCCACTTGAGCGCCGCGTGCTCGGACTGGGTGGCCACCACGGCCGCCAGCGCCTCCTGCGGGACGTCGTGCTCGTACATGTAGCGCTGGGCCAGGAGGCCGTAGCCGCCGATGGTGGAGAGGCCGTAGGGCGCCTCGTAGGCCCCGTGGCTCATCTCGCGGGCCATGGCCATCATGCCCGCGGTCGAGAGGCCCGTGCGGGTGTTGTCGCCGCGCACGCACAGGACGCACTCGGCCATGCCGGCGTCGATGGCCAGCGCCGCCTGCACCGCCATGAGCGGGGCGGTGGCGCCGCCCACGGCCACCGAGGCGAAGTAGCCCGGGGCCATCCCCATGTAGTCCGCCAGCGTGGTGGAGTGCATGAGCGTGGACTCGACGAAGCTGAACGCGGTGACCAGGCCGTCCACGTCGGCCAGGCCGATCCCCGCGTCGTCGAGGGTCGTCTTGGTCACCTCGGCCAGGAGCTCGAAGGAGCCCCGGTCCCGGATGGTCCCCTGCTCGGTCTCGCCGACGCCGGCGATCACGATCCCCTTCTTGAGCATCCGCCGCGCCTCGCGGACGTCGGGGGTTCCCTCGGGCATCCACATCCTCCTGGTCTGAGCCGCCTTCGGTCCCCCGCGCATCGTCGCGGGGCTGCTCAGAGGGGAGGCCGCCGGGACGCCGCAGGGCACCACGAGCGCGCGCCGGGGGTCCAACCGCCCCCGCACAGACGGGTCGGTCTCCTGACGCGCGGCGGCGACAGGCTACAGGAGGGGGTGGGCCGGCGGCGGCCGATCCTCCGCGAATTGCGGGTGGTTCTGCCCCGCCGGGGTGGGGCGGCCCGCGGCCAGATCGGCCAGCCCCTCGGCGCACACCCCGAGCCCGAGCCACGGGCAGCCCCGGCAGAGATCGGCCAGGTCGCCCGGGGCCACGCGCGTGCGGACCCGCTCCTGCACCGCCGACCAGGGAAGGGCCTCGCCCGGGGCGATGCCGAGGCGGTGGGCGACGCGGGCGTCCTGCTCGGTGACCTTCCGCCCGTAGCGGGCGCAGCCCCCCAGGGTGAGCGAGGGGCAGGCCGCGCAGGCGGCGTCGGCGCCGACGGTGAGCACCACCGGCGCGGCGGGCCGGGTGCGCAGGCGCTCCGTGATCTCGTGCATGCGGGCGATGAAGGGCTCCGAGTAGCCCATGCCCCGGAAGCCGTGCACGCAGAGCGCGTGGTGGGCGGAGAGGCGGAGCGGCCGCTCCCCCGCCGCGCTCATCCCCCCGGCTCCGCTGACACGGGCGGGCCGGCCGTGACCAGGCCCGCCGCGGTCCCCTCGGCCAGGAACCGCACCCGCGCCCACAGGAGGGCGGCCTCGCGGCGGCGGGCCTCCTCGGGCGCGCGCTCCCACAGCGGCCGGGCCTCGTCGGCCCCCGAGAGGCCCTCCGCGCCGGCGCCGACGGCCTCGTCCACCACCGCCCGCCCGCGCGCCGCGTGCTCGCGCTGCCAGGCCGCCACCCGCCGGCTGAAGGCCGGGCCGTCCTCGCCCCCGGGGCGGACGACGGCGCCGACCGCCTCCGCGAACAGCCGGGTCTGGGCCCCGAGCTCGACGGCGCGCTGGTCGGCGAACGCATCGCCCGAGCGCCCGCGCCGCTCGAGCTGCGCCTGCTCGTCGATGAGCAGCGCCTCCAGGCGCTCGCCGTGGCTCGACAGCCAGGCGCCCACCCGCTCGCCCATGCCGGCCGGGGCGTCCGGCCAGCAGGCCTCGAGGGCCCGGGCCAGGTGCCGCAGCCAGGCGCGGGCGGAGGCGGCCCGCGCCCGGGCCAGCCGCTCCCGGGCGTCGGGGAGGGCGCCCCCCTCGGCCAGCAGGAACTCCTCGTGCAGGGCGCGCGAGCCCTCCTCGGCCATCAGGCGGTCGAGCGCCGGCCGCTCGGCCACCATCCAGGCGACGACCCGCTCGCCCAGGGCGTCCGCGCCAACGTCCGGGCTCACCACGACGGGCTACCCTCCCGGCCAGGAGACACCGCCCCGCGACCACGGAGGTCACCCTGTCCGAGCCGACCTACGACCCCAGCTCCGACACCCTGCGCCACATCTACCGCGGGCACGACAACGCCTCCGCGGTGACCAACAGCACCACGGGGGTGACGGTCTACTTCGACCCCGACACCAACGAGGTGCTCGGCTTCGTCATCGCCAACTTCTCGGACTACTACAAGAAGCATGTGACCGAGGATGGCGAGTACCACG
>CAYHBE010000272.1:0-3048 GCA_964354765.1 uncultured Dehalococcoidales bacterium
GACTAGGAATTTCCTTGGGTGGATAAAAACTTACTTTCTTGAAAGGGAATAATATGACAGCCTCTGATGATAAGAAAAGGATTCTTGTAGTTGAAGATGAACCGTTTATCCGCAGCCTGTGTATGCGGGTTCTTGCCAACGAAGGGTTTGATATAAGTGTCGCTGTCGACGGACAGATAGCCGAGCAAATGCTCGATAAATATCACTATGACATTTGCCTTGTGGATATCCGTACGCCGGTTTTAAATGGTAAAGAGTTATACAATTATATTCTGGAAAAACACCCTTATCTCGCTGGAGGCGTAATCTTCACAACCGGAGATATTATTGGCGGTGACACTCAAGCCTTTTTAAAAGAGACCGGACGGGCATATATTTTAAAGCCATTTGCGCCTGAGGAGCTCCGACGCGTGATAAAAGAAACTCTGCAATCTTTAGCCAAGTCAAGCTGACCTCCGAAACTTGAACGGTTCGATTTGCACGGTCGCTTGCCAGTAAGTCGACTGGACCTTATACTTGATTCAGGAGCGATGGGAGGTGTTTGATGAAGGCTTTAGTTATTTACGATTCACTTTACGGAAATACGGAGAAAATCGCAAAAGCTATTGGCGGGGCTATTCAGGGTGAAGTGAAAGTGCTGCCTGCGGCTGAGGCAAATGCGACGGAATTGAAATCACTCGACTTGCTGATAATCGGTTCTCCGACTCAGGGCGGCAATGCTACCAGGGCGATGCAGGCGTTTATGGGTAACATTCCCGAAACCGCCCTCAAAGGTGTCAAAGTCGTCGTCTTTGATACAAGGATGACTTCTGCCTGGGTGAAAATCTTTGGTTTTGCAGCCGGTCGCATGGCAAAATATTTTAAAGGCAAAAGCACAAATCTGGTTGTTCATTCTGAGGGTTTCTATGTAACGGGTAGTAAAGGTCCATTGAAAGTGGGAGAGATTGAGCGCGCCGCTGCCTGGGCAAAAGCCATTTCAGGCAGTCAGAAATAAACTCGCGATGACAGGTATGCTGTCCAGATCGAAAAAAGACGAACTCGACCTTCACCGCTTGACAGTAGATGAAGCTATCCCCAGGCTTGATAAATTCCTACACGACGCTTTTAGATCTGGATATTATCGCGTTTGGATTATCCATGGTAAAGGTTCAGGGATTTTAAGGCAGGAAGTCGGACGCTTTTTAGCTAAACATTCGCTGGTTAAGTCATATCGCACAGCTGATCCTCAATACGGTGGGGCTGGCGCAACACAAGTTGAACTGTCTGACAGGTGATCCTAAGAGGTCACGTCACGCTTTCGGAAAACATAAAAAGCCAGTGCGAGTGATACTACTGAATAAATCCCAAGAACGACCGTAGCATGCAAGACGCTGGGCATTTCGCCGATAGCTCTGAAACCAAAGCCTCCGCCGAATCCTGCAGGTAGGTCTGCCAGCGCAGTAATGGCATTAACGTTTTCCCCGAGCAAGTAGGCAGGTATCTCAGCTATCCATCCTCCAGCTAGGTTCATAAGTCCGGTGATTATCGGTTCGAAGAATAGTATCGCTATACCCAGCGCAATACCAGGCATTGCGGAACGACCGATGATCGACAAGAGGAATGCGAGGAAAATATAGGGCAGCATGACGTAGAATGTGCGCCAGAATTGCAGGAACTGGTCCCAAATATAACTGCCGGTGGCGAAGCTGAAATCGAATTTATATCCCCCGATTGCAGTCGTGATCATGCTCATGATAAAGCCGGTGGCAACCCCGATAATCATACCCAGTAGTATAAAAATAATCGCCGAAACAAGCTTGGCGCCCAATAGTTTGAAACGGCTTTCACTCGAGGTTAGCACCGTGCGAATTGTACGCCAGTTGTACTCGTTTCCCATGGAGCTTGCCACCAGGATTACCGCCAGTATGCTCCCGAGTCCTGCCAGGAACATGAAAGCCAATGGAATCGCGACCGGCAGACCCAGTAAGTTGACGATCCTGGGCATTCCCTCATCGTGGGGTATCGGCAGGTTAGCGTTAGAAACAGCCAGCAGAATCAAATAGATAATAATCAGTATTCCAACCAGGACAAACAGTAAAATCCGTGTCATAGACCGTTTGCGTAGTTTGAATAGTTCGGCGTTAATTAATCTCAGCATTATTTTCTTTCCCGGTTAATTGCAGGAATATACTTTCAAGACTGGATGCGCGGATAATCAGCTCCGAAACGAATACGTTTTGCTCGGCCAGAGCCTTGTTTACCTGCGAGGCGCTATTTGGTGGCGCATCGATAACGAGATACCCATTCTCTTCTCTGATCGATTTAATCCATGTCATGCTTTTCAAAATATTAGTCGCTTTTGCTTTATCATCCACTTGAATTTGTATCATCTGACCCTTGGTTAATAGCTCTTGCAGAGGAGCGCTGGCAATCATGGTGCCGTGGTCAATAATAGCTACCCGGTCACTAACCAGCTCGACTTCATGAAGGAGGTGACTGCAGAGAAGCACGGAACATCGCTCGTGAGCTAATTGGGGAATAAGGTCGCGCACTTCCTTTGTACCTGCAGGATCGAGTCCATTCGTCGGTTCGTCGAGTAAGATAAGTTCGGGGTTTCTCAAGAGTGTGAATGCGATGCCCAGCCGCTGTTTCATCCCCATCGAATACGTCCCGTAGCGGTCTTTGGCGCGGTTCAGCAGGTTGACCCGTTCCAGTACCTCGGTGATCTTCGATCTTTGAATTCCGCCGATAGCTCTGCTGAGTGCTTCGAGGTTGTCCCATCCCGACAAGTATGGATAAAAGGCAGGTTCTTCAATAATCGCACCGATACGTCTCATTATCGGCCATCGGTGCTCTTTTAATTTCATACCAAAAACTTCGATATCGCCGGCGGTGGGTTCTATCAATCCCAGTATCATACCGACCGTGGTGCTTTTACCGGCTCCGTTCGGTCCGAGGAAACCGAACACCTCACCGCAGTGCAGTTCAAGATTTAAGTCTTTGACTGCTGCCAGGGTGCCGAAGTATTTGGTTAGTCCTTTAGTCCGCAGGACGACTTCGCCTGCTCTT
>CAYHBE010000273.1:0-3044 GCA_964354765.1 uncultured Dehalococcoidales bacterium
CGCTCCTGGTAGTCGCCGGGCACCGCGCCAGGCAGGAATTGATTGGTTGCCGCCACGTTGCCGTTCGCCATTAGGGAATTAATCAGGTTGTAGGCCACATTGAACGTGTAGCCTCTGCTGAATCGCCGCTGGATCTGGAAGGTGAGACTATTGTTGTGAACGTACCCGGCATTGCGATACTCCACGATACTTCCAAACACGTTCTGATCCAGGGGCCGCCTCAGCACATTGGCGAATTCGCCGCTGGGGAGTGGCTCGCGCGTGGTCTGATACCAAATGTAATCGGGCGGGTTGTCGTTGTAGCTGTACGCCGAGATGAGGTTCAGCGTCCGGTTCCCATTGTAGGCTACACTCGCCACCATATCGTGCTTCAGCTCTCGTTCGAGTGTCAAAGACCAGGCATGCACGCGGGAATCGGGGATCTCGTCCGCCCAATAGGCTGCATAGGCCGTTCCGCGCGTGATGCCTCGCGGCTCAGCCACGGTCAAGACCTTGCCGGAATTGCGCCCATTGATAATTTGCGGGGCCGACTGCAGCCAGTAATTCGGATTGGCGGTCGGCGACTGCGTGGCGTCGTTGAGATTGTAATTGAATGTAGCCGTTATGGGAGTGTTTTGCTTGAATGCATCGAGCCAGGCAGGCAGGCCTCTAAAGTAGGAAAGGCTGTAGCCGCCCCGGATCACAAATGCCTTTCCGGTACCCTTGAAGGGTTGATAGGCAAATCCCAAGCGGGGGCCGAAGTTCTTCGGCCGCGCCTTGTTCAAGGTCTGCGGCAGGCCGGCCTGGTCCCAGGTCTTATAGTTCCACCCCAACTTCCTATAAGCCTCCACCACCGAGGGCACAGTAGCCGCCATGTCGTACATCTTCTGCAGGCCCAGACCGAGGACCGTGCTCTTGGTGCTCGGCTGGAAGCCGCTCATGAGGCTGTTCTTCTCGCGGTAGGCACCCCAGCGTTCCCAGCGGAGGCCCAAGTTCAGGGTCAAATTCCGGGTGGCCCTCCAATCGTCCTGGAAGTAGAGCGCGACCTCCGTCTGCCGCAAATAGTACCAGTTGCGAATCATGCTGGCCTGGTGTGTTGAATGGCCCAGGAAGAAGTTAGCGGCATTGTGCCCGGTCTGGGGCACGACTTGCGGATTGGACTTGGAGGATGCCGGGTCGTAGAGCGCGGTGGCCAGCGAAGCATATGAGTACGAGCTCTGGTTGGCGTCATTTGGGTAGGTGTTCAAGTGGTCTCTGCGCCAGCGCCCACCAAACTGCAACGAGTGCTTTCCCAGGATCCTGGTCATGTTGTCTTCGAGGGTGTAGTAAGTTTCGTAAGCGCGGTCGAAACCGGGGACTGTGTAATCGTTGAAGCCGGTATCCCGAAGCTGGGGCCAGCCGGTGCTCCCGTACAGACCGCCCGAAAACGGATTCGACAGTCCGAGCTCTTTGAACCAGTCCTTCTCCAGTGGGGCGGCGGCGGGCCCCGAGCTCCCGCCGCCGATTCTGTACCGGAGGCTGGCAAACAGCTCGTTAAGAAACGCCGGCGAAATGGTGTACGTCCAGGACGCCGAGACATCTCGTTCGCCGTCCAGGATATACTGATGAGCCACGATTCTGTCCAAGTAGGGGGTGCCGTTGTCCTGGATTTTGGCTATGTAGTTCCCCTTGAACGTGAGATTGTGCGAGTTGCCAATCCGATGGTCAAGGCGCGGAATAATGCCGTCGCGCGCGTTGGGCCGCGAGACCGGTCCACACCAGTTGTCCGCGACCAGAGGATTATCGGGATTGGTTGGCAGAGGCACAACGCCATGGAGGTGTGCCGCCACCGGGCTGATCCGGTTGGGATCAACTACGTTGACCTTTCCTCCGTACGCGAACGGCTGCCGCTGAAAGGTCTGAGAACTTGTCGTCAACGGGTCGTATAGGACCTGCAGCCTGCCCTGACTGTCTTTGAGCTGACTGAAATCACCGTTGCGCATGGCCGCGGTCGGTACCCGAAGAGACGAGGTTCCGCCCATGTCTTGACGGTAAGCTTCATAGTTGAAATACCAGAAGGTCCTGTTTGTCCCCTTGTACACCTTGGGAATGACCACCGGACCGCCGCCGGCAATTCCGTACTCGTGACGGAGTTCATGTGGCGGTCTATTGTAGTAACCCTGGCGGCGCCGCGCAACGCCAAAACCGCTGTTCCAATGCGTGTAATACGCCATGCCGTGAAGGGCGTTGGTTCCACCTTTCGTGGACACGATGATATTGGCGGGCCGGCTGTGCCTGGCGGAAAGGGCGCCCGTGGACACCGTGAACTCCTGGATCGAAGATACCCCGGGCGAACTACTCCACAGGGCCATGGCATTGCGCCAATCCGTGACCACGGTACCGTCGATGTTCCACTCGGATGCTTCTCGCGGGGTGCCGTAAACTTGCGTTCCGCTATACAGTAGCTCCACTCCAGTCGTCAACAGAGTGAGCGTGCGCAGGGTACGCCCGTTTACCGGCAGCATCTGGATGCGCTTGTAATCCATAGTCTGTTGAGTAATAGCGCTATCGACAGTCAGCAACGGGGTCACGTCCGCCACCTCGACCTTGGTTGTGACGTCGCCCGGCTGCAGAACCGGATCGATGACCGCGCTACGCGCGGTCTGAAGAGTGACGGTCCCTTGATATGTCTGAAACCCAGGAGAGTGGACCGATAGGCGGTAGACACCCGGGATCAAACCCTGAAAGGTAAAGAACCCGACTTCGTTGGTCTGGGTTGCCGAAGTAACATGCGTTGCCGTGTTGGTCAGCTCGACCGGCGCTTTGGGTATTACCGCCTGACTGGCATCTCTCACGGTCCCGCTCACGGTGCCCGCGCCGGTCTGTGACCAGACGCACGGGACAACCAGGAGGACCGCGAGAACTAACGCGACAAATTGAGGCTTCTGCATAATGGCCTTTCCTCTTCCTGGTCCTTGAGTCCGAACCCCTGCAAACTTTGCACAAGCATTTTGCCAAACTTCAGTAATCCATAAGACCATGTTGTCAAGGCCGGTTGAAAATTCCCCATTTCGATCGTAAGAACA
>CAYHBE010000274.1:0-3021 GCA_964354765.1 uncultured Dehalococcoidales bacterium
TGCGAGACGGTCCCAAGCAGGCTTCCGGCCACCGCAACCAGTACATGGCCACGCTGGGCGGCCCGCTCATCATTCCCAGGGTCTACAACGGGCGCGACAAGCTGTTCTTCTTTTTCAACGCGGGCGGATTCCGCATCCTCGGCTCTGCCGCCCCCGAGTACCAGAACAAGACGTATCCCACCATGGCGCAGCGTGGCGGCGACTTCTCGTCCCTGCTCAAGGTGGATTCCGTGCGCTACCAGATCCACGACCCGCTGAGCGTGCGCCCCGATCCGGCGCGGGCCGGACACTACATCCGCGACCCGATTCCGGGGAACATTCTCCCCGCGTCCCGGGTGGTGAATCCGGTGTACGATTTTTACCGCAAGCTGCTGGCCGTGCCGAACCGCGATCCACTGGATCCGCGCCTGGAGCCGACCAATAACTACCTGGCTTCCGACATGCCGCAAAGTCCCAATTACGACGTCTATGGCGCGCGGATGGACTATCACCTCTCGAGCCAGCACCGCTTCTTTGTCCGCTACACCTGGGACGAATGGACCAGCAACCTCAACGACTGGACTTACAATACATATCCCGGCCTGATGGCCACCGGGCCCATCCGCCGCAATAACGGCGGCATCGTCGACTGGACGTGGGTGCCGCGCCCGGCCACCATGTTCGATTTCTCGATCGGCGTACACCAGTACAGCCAGGGCAACAAGCGGGAGATGATCATGGACTTCAAGCCGTCCGACGTCGGGCTGCCGAAGTACCTGGACGAGAAGGCGGGCTCCCAGCACATTCTGCCCAGCATGACGATCACCGGCTACCGGTTTCAGAACGCGACCATGGGCAACAACGTGGGCACCATGGTGCTGCCGGCCACCCAGACCACCAAGGCGGACGTGACGCACATCCGCGGGCGCCACTCGCTGCACGCCGGCGTGGACATCCGCAACCAGTACCGCAGCGGCGGCGGGGGCGGCTTCACATCCGGCAATTTCACGTTCAATAATTTCTACACGCGGCGCAACGACGACACGCTGACGCCGGCGGGGGACCTGGGCCACTCCTGGGCCGCGTTCATGATGGGACTGCCGACCTCCTCGGTGGTGGAAACCAACGATACGCATATTACCCACAACATGTACTTCGCCTGGTTCGTACAGGATAACTGGCGCATTACCCCGAAGCTCAATCTGAACTTCGGCCTGCGCGCCGAGTACGAGCAGGGGCAGACCGAACGGTACAACCGCATGATCGGGCCTTTCGACCCCTCGGCCAGCCTGCCCATCTCCGCCGCCGCCCAGGCGGCCTACACGGCGAAACCCATTCCCGAGCGCTCCGCCGCCGATTTCGTGGTGCGCGGCGGCTCGACCTATCCCGCTTCGGGGGGGAGGCCCCGCAACATTCTCCAGAACGAGCTGATGTGGCTGCCGCGTGCCTCGGCCGCCTACCAGGTGGGGCGCAACTCCGTGATCCGCGCCGGCTACGGTATGTTCTATGACACCATGAACGTGCTGTACATGGCGCCCAACCAGCTCGGGTTCAGCCGGGACACCACGGTGGTGGCGAGCAACGACTTCGGGTTGACCTGGAATGCGGGCGATCCGCGCGCCGGAGTCTCCCCTCTCACCGATCCGTTCCCCATCCGCGCCACCGGGGACCGTTTCGATCTGCCGGTTCGCGACGCCCTGGGCGTGATGGCCGTGGCGGGCGCGAGCTCCAGCAGTATCGCGTTCAACACGCCGCACCCGCGGCTGCAGCGCTGGCGGGCGGGCGTGCAGCACCAACTCACTCCCCACATGATGGTGGAAGCCGCCTACGCGGGCTCCTACGCGAGCCGCGTGGGCGTATCCAAGAACGTGGACGCGCTGCCCGAGCAGTACTGGGCCGACGGCCTGGTGCGCAACAACGCTCTGGCCACGAATCTGAACTCGAACGTGACGAACCCGTTTGCCCTGGCCAATTTCAACTCCCTGCGAACCAGCAGCCCACTGGTTTACCAGGATATGAGCAGCAAAGCGTTCTTCACCAGCGGCACGATCCGGAAGAATCTCCTGCTGCGCCCGTATCCGCACATGAACGGGGTGACGCAAGCCAACATGCCGGTCGGCGAGATGAAGACGCATCAGTTCGAGGCGGTTTTCGAACGGCGCTTCTCGAAGGGCTTCAACCTGTACGTGGCCTATACGAGGCTGTATAACCGTGCCTCGGACTATTTCTATAACGAGTGGGACACGGAGCCCAGTTGGTGCGGATCCAACAATGGGCGGCCCCACCGTTTGGCCGGCACTGGCATCTGGGAACTCCCCTTCGGGCGCGGCCGGGCCTTCTTCAACGGAGGATGGCCCAGCGTGCTGCTCGGGGGCTTCCAGATCGCCCTGCGGTACGAACTCCAGCCCGGTCCGCTCATCGGCTTCGGCAACCTCTTCTACTACGGTAAGCTCGAAGACATCAACACGGGCGAGCGCACCTTCGACCGGTGGTTCAACACCGGCAACTTCGAACGCACCTCTTCCAAAACTCCTGCCGCGTTTCACCGCCGAGTGTTTCCGATGCGCATCGACGGCCTGCGCGCCGATTGCACCAACATCTGGAGCGGCAACGCGCAGCGTGATTTCCGCATCACCGAGAGGTTCACGTTCCGGTTCCGCGTGGACGCCCTGAACCTGGCGAATCGCACGCAGTTCGACGCGCCGGATGTGAGCCCGGTCTCGAGCACGTTCGGGAGCATCACCGCGCAGTCGCTCACCGTCAAGCGATGGATACAGTTCACGCTGGGCGTGTCGTTCTGAGGACCGTGCTGCGGAACCGCGTTCTCCTGGTTCTCGTTCCCTGGCTTTCCGCCAGCGCCGGGGAACCGGTGGTTTTGAATGCCGACGGGGCCTGGTGCTGGTTTCAGGACGAGCGCGCGGTGGTGTATGACGGCAAGCTGAGCGTGGCGTCCATCGGACGTATGGGCGATGTGCAGGTGACCACCTGGGATTTCAAGACCGGTCGCGTCGGCATCGCGACGCTGCATCCCAAGTTCCAGGT
>CAYHBE010000275.1:0-3009 GCA_964354765.1 uncultured Dehalococcoidales bacterium
CAGCTTCTCTACCAGTATCTGCCGTCCGGCAGTGTCAATCGTCATGGCCTTCGTTCAGGACCTCATGTGGTTAAGACCTGTTCGCGATGGGTCACTTCCATGACGTCATCGACGGTTGTGATGCCCGCCAGCAGCTTCCTCACCCCATCCTCTTCCAGGCTGATCATCCCCGACCGTCTCGCCTGCGCCCGGATTTGACTCGTCGGCTCCCGGTTGAACGCCATTTCCCTGAGCTGGTTGTTCATCTCCATCATCTCGAAGATCCCCACCCGCCCGCGGTAACCCGTGTTGCTGCACGCCCGGCAGCCTTTACCGTGGTAGAACGTGTGTCCCTGGATATCCTGGTCGCTCAGTCCCAGTGCATACAGCCGCTTGACGTCGATATCCGGCTCCGGCTCCTTGCAGTCGTTGCATATCCTGCGCACCAGTCGCTGCGCCATGATCGCCTGAATGGAGCTGGCCACCAGGAACGGCTGCACCCCCATGTCGATGAGACGGGTGATGGCCGACGGGGCGTCGTTGGTGTGGAGTGTCGAGAACACCAGGTGCCCCGTAAGCGCCGCCTGGATCGCGATTTCCGCGGTTTCCTTGTCGCGGATCTCCCCCACCAGGATGATGTTGGGTGCCTGTCGCAGCATGGCCCGCAGCACCCGCGCAAACGTCATGTCGATCCGCGGGTGGACCTCGCACTGGTTGATCCCGCTCATGTTATACTCGACCGGCTCCTCCGCCGTGATGATCTTCACGTCAGGCCGGTTGAGCTCGTTCAGTGCCGAATAGAGTGTCGTGGTCTTGCCCGACCCCGTCGGACCCGTCACCAGGAAAATCCCGTTCGGGCGCTTGATGATCTTCTCGAACCGCTTCCGGTCGCTCTCGTGGAAACCGAGCTGCTCGATCCCCACCATCACGTTTTCCTTGTCCAGCAGACGCAGCACCACGCTTTCCCCGTGGGTCGCCGGCAGCGAGCTCACCCGGATGTCGATCTCGCGACCGCGGACCTTGATCCGTATCCGACCGTCCTGTGGCAGACGCTTCTCCTCGATCTGCATCCCGCTCATGATCTTCACGCGGCTGATGATCGACCCCTGCAGCCGCTTCGGCGGACTGTCCACTTCCACGCAGTTCCCGTCGATGCGGTACCGGATGCGCAGACGGTTCTCCAGCGGCTCGATGTGGATGTCCGAGGCTCGTGCCTTCACCGCCTCGCTGATGATCAGACGCACCAGGCGGATCACCGGCGCGTCCTCGTCCTCGCCCTCCACCGCCACCAGCGAGAACTTGCTCCCCACCCCCGTCCCGTCCTCGCCTACGTCCGTGAACTCCGCCTGAAGCTCGTCCAGCGCCTCCACGGTCGCCTCGTAATACCGGTCGATCGCCCGCTGGATCGCTTCCCCCGTCGTCAGCACCGGCTCTATTTCGCTGTTCAGGATGAACCGCAGGTTGTCCAGCGCCTCGAAGTCCAGCGGGTCCCGGATCGCCACCTTCACCACCCCGCCTTCCTTCGCCAGAGGCATCACCTGGTGCTTCCGCGCGATCGACCGCGGCAGCAGGTCCACCACCGTCGGCTCCACCGGGTACGTCTCAAGGTCGATGACCTCCATGTCGTACTGCTTGCCCAGGGCGTGCAGACGGTCCTGCTCCGTGATGAACCCCAGCTTGACCATCTGTTCGTCAAGGCGGCCGCCTTCCTGCTTCTGCTTGATCATGGCCTCCTTGATCTGACTCTTCGTGGCCAGCCCCTCATTGATGAGGATCTGCGCAAATGCCTTGCGTACGTCGGTCATGTCCGCTCTCCTGCCTGTGACCGTCCCCACGGATACCCGCAGCCGCTCTGAACCCCTGTCCCGGCCGCTGCCTTCGACGCCGGTCCTTTCCACCGCATGCTGTACCGGCGCCCCTTGGATTATAACCATCCCGCCAAACCCTGTCAAGTATTCCAAACCGGACCCGAAAACCCTTTTTGTGGGACCGCCCATTGACAGCCGGCCAACCTTCGTTTAAAATACTGGTTTCGGATTCTCTACCGGGGAGGACCCTTCCCTGCAGGACCGGGTCCCACCTCAGACCCGTCGCACGTGACACTCGGTTCTTGACGGAGGATATCAATGCCTAAGTACGTCTATTCTTTCGGCGGCGGTAAAGCCGATGGCCACGCCAAAATGAAGGAACTCCTCGGTGGCAAGGGGGCCAACCTGGCCGAAATGGCCAGCCTCGGTCTCCCCGTCCCCCCCGGCTTCACCATCACCACCGAGGTTTGCACGCATTTCATGAAGTCCGGCGGCAAATACCCCCCCGCTCTCAAGGATGAGGTCGACAAGGGCCTGGCCAAGGTCGAGAAGCTCATGGGACGAAACTTCGGCGACCCCAACGACCCCCTCCTCTTCTCCGCCCGTTCCGGCGCCCCCATTTCCATGCCCGGCATGATGCAGACCATCCTCAACGTCGGCCTCTGCACCACCACCATCCCCGGCATGGTCCGCAAGACCGCCAACGCCCGTTTCGTCTATGATGCCTATCGACGCCTCATCATGATGTACTCCGATGTCGTCATGGAAAAGGCCGTCGGCATCGAGCCCGCCGAAGGCCGCGGCATCCGCATGCAGCTCGAACACCTCATGCACGACATGAAGAAAGCCCGCGGCGTCGACAAGGACACCGACCTCACCGGCGACGACCTCAAGAAGCTCTGCGAGCAGTTCAAGACCAAGGTCCTCCAGGTCCTCGGCAAGCCCTTCCCCGATAGTCCCGCCGAGCAGATGTGGGGCGGCATCGCCGCCGTCTTCCGTTCCTGGAACGGCAAGCGCGCCATCTCCTATCGTCGCATCGAGAAGATCCCCGACGAGTGGGGCACCGCCGTCAACGTCCAGGCCATGGTCTTCGGCAACATGGGCGAGGGCTCGGCGACCGGCGTCGCCTTCACCCGCAACCCGGCGACCGGCGACAACAAGTTCTATGGCGAGTGGCTGGCCAACGCCCAGGGCGAGGACGTGGTGGCCGGCATCCGCACCC
>CAYHBE010000276.1:0-2998 GCA_964354765.1 uncultured Dehalococcoidales bacterium
TCATAAACGCTTAAAAAGTCAATACCTACATGACGTCATCTGCTTACCTGAAAGGTTTGTTTTTACGCAGATTTGCCTAGAACACTAATGCGCACCTATCTCTATTTCAAAATCAAAACTTAAAAAAATGTTAAAACCCCGTTATTAATGCCTGTAAACATCACTACAAAAAAATAACGGAGTCGATCTCTTCCTGAAATAAGATATATCGAAAAACAGGGAAATAACTACCTCAACTTTATGCGCTTTAATTACTCTCTCTCCAGGTAAAATGATTTCTGAGCACTAGTGGAGGGTCAGATGTATTACTTTAGTAATTTCGAATCCAATACTAACTCCCTATTTACTTATCTTGAAGGTAAATTAATATTAAGTTAGTTACATTAATGTGAATTATGATCATATTTAAATAGCATCTGGGGAAGATCATTGTATAAAACGCGGTACGAATTCAAGAAAGATCTTCAAAGTAAATCTGGGCACTGCGTTCTTAATGAAGAGTGGCTCTGGATCAAACCTAGAGAACCTCTATTTTGGGACGATTCTTATATACGGTCAGCCCTTGTAAATTTGTCCGAAAAAGCACAACGTTCCGATGATGCCTGTCGATAGAAAACAACCAGTAATACACGAATTTTCTGAAGATATACCCGAAGTGTCACTATATAATTTGCAAAAAACCTTAAGGTGCCGATATCTAAATAGCCCACGGAAGGAGGGGTAGCTAGTATGTTTGGCAAGAAAAAAATAAAGACACCGGAAGAAAAGAAAGCGGTGTGCCGAGAATGTGGTTTGGATTGCCGCGATAAATCGAGTCTAGAGAGGCACATTGCTTGGGCTCATAAAAATGTAATATATACCAGTAAATAGTAGGTTGTTTTACTGTCATGGTAAACCTGGTAGCATAATCATTCCGTGAAGTACTTGTGTCCGCGCTTAATCAAGTTACTACAATGAGAGAGAAGTGAAATAACTAAAGCTGACCAATAATCACAAGCCGATGTCTTTGCGAATGACATAACCTTTTGGTTCCCATTCCCGTTTGCAATAGTCCTCTGTTTGGACGAAGGTGCCGAATGATAGCCAACCTCCGTCAGATTTTAACACTCCGAGTCCCTTTAGCCTCGTTTCGCGTCTACTTTTTGTATGTGTGCATTCAGCAGTGTGCATCGTGCATGTTTTTGTGGAAATATCGACATTCACCCAAAACATCTTCATCTCCTTACCACATCCGCGCGTTATTTCTCATAGAGAGCCCGCTTATAGCAATCCCAGCAGAGAATCTCACAATTGGAAAGTGTATCTCCATCTGACCTATTGATACGGTGCGCTTCCCACCTGCCTTGTCCCTCTTTGCCTCTGATAGCTGACACCAGTTGCGTATTGCACCTGGTGTAGTTGTGGTTGTGTGTCCACCGTTTACACTCGCATTTTCCGCCAGCTCTCTTCCACGCCTGTACAATGATATTTTCAGGGAAAGCCATTATAACACCCCTTATATCAGTAACTTCAGTAATATTGTAGCAATTGCGAGAAACATGTCAATGGTAAACCGGCACAATCGATTCTAATTAATCAAAACGTTATAGGACTGAAATGACATCATCGGGACGGAAATTTTATGCGAAATTTAACGTTCTGTGACTTGATGTAAGTTAGGTCTTAGCTCAGCCATACTGAAAGATTCAGAGTCTCGCATATTATAAATGTGTGGTTGAATGTCACAGAAACTGGGCTAGAACCCAAAAACAGGCTGCCAAAAAAGCTAAAGACCCCAAAACGCATCTATTCAGAGCTTCTACATCTCTAAAAAAGTGAGGGATAGTCACCGATTCGTTCTGCTATCTCTTCTGGGCTACTTGTGAAAAACCACCTTTGACCTGTAAAGGTTCGGCGATGTAGAGGTAGCGGTCAGTCGCTTCTTCATAGGGTGGCCATGTGACTGTGCCTTTCACATTCGGTTCTCCCGTCTTCGCAAATTGGGTCCATATGGTCATCATAGACTCTGATACCTTTCGATCTACAATCGTCAGTTTAGGGTCTGCGGACTTCGCTCCACCCGTACCGGCTGTACTACCGAGTAGCCAATACCAGAAACCGCTACTGTTGTCCTAGTCTCCGAAAACAAAGCTGAGTTCCATGGCGTGTACGGAAGGACAACCCTCCTGCCGCCAGTGGCTTGGCGTCTGGTCGAAGATGTAGGCGTAGGTCTTATTGCCGGTCTTGCGCGACCCGGAAAATAAATCAATGTAGGATGGGATCAGAGTCATCTCTGGTCCTCCGTGCAATTCTCCCAGATTGGCACCCAGGATGTAGTCGATGCCGTGTTGCTTGCCAGCCATTAGTTGTCTAACTTCTTAAATCGATCCCTGGTTAACTTACTAAAACCAAGTCCTTTTGAATATGCCGATTTTACACCCAGATTTCATGATTGGCAAGCCAAGTGCCGATTTGGAGCATGCATCGGTTGGAAGAACCTACATTCAATTGCACTAAACCAGAATGTTTAATGACCCTACGTCAACGCGGTGTTAATCCATACTTAGTTTTTAAGTATTGCAGACCACTTACGGGATATAACACGTAGGTAAGGACATCCCTGATATCATGTGAAATCTCTTTGATTGCCTCCCGCCCGTTTTCCATCTCCGGTTCGAGGATGTCAGCAGGACGCGAAGTGATCGGCGTTTTACCCTTTTTGTAGCTCCTTAGCACAGCCCGTTGTATCTCGGGATCGATCTGACCAGGAGGTTTGCCGTAGAGTCCGAAGCAATAATCCTGTAACTGGGTTGTGATCTGCTTGTAACGTCCAAACAGTACATTATACAGTGCCTGCACACCAACTATCTGGCTGGTTGGTGTAACGAGTGGCGGATAACCGAGTTCTTTCCTGACCCGCGGCATTTCGTCATACACTTCTGCCAACCTATCCAGAGCATTGAGTTGTTTCATCTGGAGAAGCAAGTTTGATATCATACCACCCGGAATCTGGTGCACC
>CAYHBE010000277.1:0-2996 GCA_964354765.1 uncultured Dehalococcoidales bacterium
CTAAATATTGAATTTTTTCTTCAAAATTTTCTTCGGATTTTTTTAGTTTTAACTCAAGTAATTTGCTTTGAGTTATATCCTGTACGAAAACTTGAATATAGGTTTTTTCTTTTAATTTAATTACAAAACTAATGAGAGATACCCATATTAGAGTTTTATCCTTTTTATAAATTTGATTTTCAAAATTTTCTAGATACTTTTTATCAAGTAATTGTTTATATTTTTCTTTAGTTAATATGCTTGAATGGTCTGGATAATTAGAAAAATTTAAATGATTTTTACCTATTAATTCCTCTTTATTAAATCCAAATAACACTTCTGTTGCTTTATTAATATTAACTATCTTACCGCTAATGTCCATCAAAATAATGGAAATTGGTGTTTTATCGAAAAAAATTCTAAAAAACTCTTCAAATCCCGAATACTTGTTTTCCATTTTCACTAAAGATTTATCTTAATTTTTCTATAATCCATTGAAATTTTCAAATATCACAAGATTATTTTAATATTAATATAGTATCTAAATTTTTAAGTTTACAATAAAAAAAAGGTTGTTCGTTCTTATATCTTGAAAATAAGGTTTAAAAATAGGAAAATAATTTGAATTTAATAAAAAAAACTTTAATTAACGCTTCGTGCGGCAATTCAAGAAAAATTTAATTTTATTTACAAAAATTTCCTGCGAAATTCGGCATATTTAACTAAAATGCTCATGCACTTAGTTGGGAAATCCCAAAAATCAAAAATAGGAACATCGCCGTCTAAAAATTTCTGATACCACGGATACTTATATGGTTGAGGTCCAACGTAAAATACAGGTACACTATATTTTTTCATTAAACGCAGCATCGGTCTGAGTATTGCTTTATCCATTGAACTTGACATATTAACTAATTCATCTAGCACAGGATATCCAGAATCTTTCATAATGGAAAACACTTCTTCGAAATCAAACACTCCGTAAACGAGAATACCATCAATTTCTCCGGAATTCATTAATATTTTTGGAAACTTGAATAATAGCTTATAGAAATTAACGTCAAAAGTTACATCAATGGGATTTCGAGCTCCAGCAGTAGGGGGTATTAATTCTCTGAATTGAGCTTGTAATTCGGGAGAAAGTTCTGGAACTTTTAACCCATATAGTTCTGCTGTTTTTGTCATCATAGAACCAGATCCCCCAGAATCAGTAATAACGCCTATTCGATTACCTTTAGGAAATATATTATAAGTCATTGAGTGGCTTAAAGTTCTAAGATAATATAAAAACTCATAGATTAAATCAGTAGAAATTATTCCAGTTTCTTTAAAAACAGCATCGTATATTTTTTCGTTTCCACCAATAGATCCTGTATGGCTCAAAATTGATCTTTCAGCCGCTTCAGAACCGCCGGCATAGATTGCTACGATGGGTTTGAATGGCGTTATTTCTTTTGCTAATTTTATAAACTCTTTTCCTCGTTTTACCTCTTCGATGTATAAACCAATAACGCTAGTATAAGGATCGTTTTTGTAATAGTCTAAGTAATCGACAATATCAATGCTTGCTTCGTTACCAATTGAAATAGATTGCCCTATTTTTACGCCAATGTTATTTGCGTGCCAAAACGTGTGGCAAGCTATAGTTCCTGATTGAGATATCATTGTAACATTTCCTCTCTTTGGAACATTGTAAATCCACATCGTATTAAAATATGTGCCCTCGTTTTCTGGTTGAATCCATCCGTTATAAATTCCTAAACAATTAGGACCAATAAATCGAATCCCATATTTTTTCGCAATATCGTTGACTTTTTCCGATAATTTTACGCCGTCGGGACCGCTTTCTCTGAATCCTCCTGAAGTAATAATTAAACCTTTAATGCCTTTTTTCCCGCATTGCTCCATTACATCCGGAACAACTCGAGGTGGTAGAATTATAAAAGCTAATTCGGGAACTTCTGGTAAATCTAACACAGATTTGTAAGCTTTAAAACCTTGAACAGTTTCTAATCTAGGATGTATGGGATAGATATTACCCCGAAAACCGCCAGCAACTATGTTTCGAAGCTGCATTGAACCCATAGTCATTAATAAATCGTTATTTGCACCAAATACACAAATACTCTTTGGATTTAAAATAGAGTAAAGAAAATGTTCTTTTGAAGGATTTTTGTTTAATAGATCCGAATTAGGTAATACAGATTTATTTAATTTTGTCAAAATTTAAGCTCGAATAGTTTTTTAATTATAAAAAAACAACAAATCAAAAAATTAAGAAAATTATATGAAGTGACTAATTTTACAAAAGAATGATCTCTTATAAATTAACTCTCTTTTAAATAATCTAAATAATATTGTGACTTTTTTCAAATTCGATAATAATTTGACTCTTGAATCGTTAATATAATTGAAATTCAGACAAAAAACGCTTAATTTAATAAAAAATAGTGCTTCGAAAAATCTGCGCAGCCCTTCAATTTAAATGCGACGAGTGATTCTTGAATGTAATGAGATTAACGGAACAGCTCTAGCTGAAAAAATCCCTAAAATTACGAGAATTATGCCACTTAGCCAAAGATCTATATAATGCCGCGAATTACATCGTTCGGCAAATGTTTTTTAGAGAGAACCGTTGGATTCGTTATTACGAGTTAAATGAATTGTTAAAAACTTCGAGCCTATACCGAGTCTTACCATCGCAAACCACTCAACAAGTATTTCGCGAAGAACATACATCAAAATGCAGTTTTTTAGATGGCGAACCGATCGCGCACCATGAGCAATATTTTGGAACAAGAACGACTCGCAGGTTGTTTAAATCCAAAAGCGAACGGATAATAAACGCCGATTGCAACGGCGCATATAACATCGTGAGGAAAGAAGCCCCAAATGCTTTTGTAGCGGATGGGATAGAGGGTGTAGGGCTACATCCGGTGCTCGTGAAGCTGTAGTGAGCGCAAAATAAAAGATCATTCTTTTGTAAAATTAGCCTATGAAGTTTACTTTAAAAAATA
>CAYHBE010000278.1:0-2990 GCA_964354765.1 uncultured Dehalococcoidales bacterium
TGGCGTCCAGTTCGAGGAACATATTGTAGGCGGGTCTATCCCCAAGAACTACATACCTGCCGTGGAAAAAGGTGTTAATGAAGCAGTACAGGAAGGCGTGCTGGGGGGTTACCCGGTAGCGGACGTTAAAATAACGGTTTACGACGGCAGTTTTCATCCGGTTGACTCTTCTGAAATATGTTTCAAAATAGCTGGAGCCGGCGCGGTGAAGAAAGGCCTTCAGGCAGGCAATCCGGTGCTGCTAGAACCTATCGTGAAGATAAAGGTGACGGCACCCGACAACTACACAGGAGACATTATCAGCGATCTCAACACCAAGCGCGGACAGGTGCTGGGTATGAACCCGATGGCGGGCACTAATGAGATTGAAGCCCAGGTACCGCTTGCCGAGGTCCAGCGGTATGCGATCAGTTTGAAATCAATCACGCAGGGAAAAGGCACCTACACAATCGAATTCAGCCATTACCAGGAAGTGCCTCCGATGGCAGCTCAGAAAATAATCCAGGCACGTCAGACGGAAAGAGAAAAAGAGAAAGAAAAAGCGTAATTCCTTTCTCAACACGCAAATAATTGATTTAGATCCTCTTACTACTACGACGGGAAGAGGATCTTTTTTATGCGGCGCACACCTTGACAGGTTTTATCACTCCCACTAATATTGCATTAGGGAGCATGATATCGAAGGAGGGTGTTGTGGCTGAGCAGAAAAAAGTAATCGTCTATTCTACCCAATCTTGACCGTGGTGTCATAGAGCGAAAGAGTATCTTTCGAAGAAGGGTATCAAGTTCACCGAGTATGATGTCGGCAAAGACCGCGATAAAGCAAAAGAAATGATAAGTAAATCGGGACAGATGGGTGTTCCCGTTATCATGGTCGGCGAAGAAGTGATTGTCGGTTTCAACCAGAAACAGCTGGATGCAGCCTTAGTCGGGTGAATTTAGTGTGACTCCGTACCCGGAGTCTGCTTCTCAACCTGTCAACACCCCGGTTCGCCCGGATGTCCGCAGCAGCTCTGCCGTTTGCTGACTTTTATCCAGTTGTTGCGGAATACCAGATAAATTTTCCGGTGCAGAGGCATCGGGGCGGACATATTGGTGAAAAAGTTCTTTAGAATCATTACACCAGTACCGTATTATTTTTTCACTAAATATTTATCTGGATTCTTATCGAATGCTTTCTTACATCCGACGGCACAAAAATAATATTTCTTTCCCTTGTATTCCGATGTCGCCGCTGCTTTTTTCTCATCCACTTCCATGTGGCAGACTGGATCTGTAGCCATAATAGCCTCCTTCGGAGTAATATCTATACTAAATATTAAACTCCTAAACCTAGCTGACGCCTGTTCTTATCCTTTTGAGGGTTTAAATCCTCTTAATCGTAACGAATTTGAAATCACTGTTATTGAGCTTAATGCCATAGCTGCGGCTGCCAATATCGGGTTAAGAAATCCCCTCTCGCCAAATGCAAACTGGATACCTGACGGTACACCGTTCTTTCCGAAAGCGAGATAGAGAACACCTGCCGCCACGGGAATTAAAATCACATTGTAAGCAAATGCCCAAAAAAGGTTCTGCTTGATTGTCCGCATAGTATGCTTGCTCAACGAAATCGCAGTCACGATACCCCGCAATTCACCTCGAATGAGCGTAATATCGCCCGTCTCCATCGCCACATCCGTCCCGGTGCCAATCGCGATACCGACATCGGCTTGAGCCAATGCTGGCGCATCATTGATTCCATCCCCAACCATGGCGACGACTTTTCCTTCAGCCTGCAGTTTTTTTACTTCCTCTGCTTTGTGTTCAGGCAAAACTTCTGCCAGCACTCGATCAATGCCTGCTTCCCTGGCTATAGCTTCGGCTGTCCGCCGGTTATCACCGGTTATCATGACAACTTCGATTCCGAGCTTGTGCAGCTGGCGTACCGCGTCCGATGCATCCGGTTTTATGGTATCTGCAAGGGCAATCAAACCTACGACGCTGCCACCAGTGGCCAGGAACATCACCGTCTTACCTGCCGACCAAAGGTTATCAGCTTGTTTCTCAAATGCTCCGAGAAGGAACCCATGCTCTTTCATCATGCGCATGTTACCGAGGAACAGTTCTTTACCATCCACTGTTACTTCAATACCATACCCCGGATCGGCATTAAAATTTTCAGCCGGGGCGAGGATTATTTCCTTTTCTCTCGCCGCTTTAACAATCGCTTCGCCAAGGGGGTGTTCTGAGGACTTTTCAGCAGAAGCTGCTAATCTCAGTACCTCATTTTCAGTCAGGGGCGATAAAGCAATAGTATCAGTAACTTTCGGTTCGCCGATCGTTAACGTGCCTGTCTTATCCAGTAACACTGAATCAATTTTATGGGCGCGTTCCAGTGTCTCAGCGCTGCGAATCAAAACCCCGTGCTCTGCCCCTTTTCCCGTTCCCACGATGATAGCGGTCGGGGTGGCTAGCCCAAGCGCGCAGGGACAGGCAATGATAAGAACGGCTACAAAGTTAAGAAATGCGTAAGTAAAGGCAGGCTCAGGACCTGTAAACAACCATACCAAAAAGGTAACGATCGCTATGGCGATAACAGCCGGTACGAAGTAGCTGGCGATCACATCAGCCAGGCGCTGGATAGGCGCTTTACTGCCCTGGGCTTCTTCGACGAGACGCACAATCCGGGCCAAGGTAGTATCTTTACCCACCTTGGTGGCTTCAAAACGGAACGAACCTGTCTTGTTAATTGTCGCCCCGATGACTTGATCACCAATAGCTTTCTCAACTGGAAGACTCTCTCCGGTGATCATGGATTCGTCGAGGCTGGAGCGCCCCTCGCGTATAATACCATCTACAGGGACTCGCTCACCAGGTTTTACCAGGACGAGGTCATCCACAGACAGATCATCTATCGCAATTTCCAGCTCTTGACCATCACGGATAACGGTAGCCGTCTTCGGCTGCAGTCGGATGAGCTTTTTTATTGCCTCTGAAGTCTGCCCTTT
>CAYHBE010000279.1:0-2989 GCA_964354765.1 uncultured Dehalococcoidales bacterium
CTGTAAATATTTCCGGCGGCGGCGGTTCTGGAGCAGCCGCGACGGCGAACCTCACGGCGACGTCGGTTGCCAATCTTAACCTGACGAATGGAGGCAGTGGTTATACCTCTGCTCCAAATGTCGAAATCACCAGCGGAGGCGGTACAGGAGCTACGGGCACTGCAACCTTGAATACTCGCTCGGTCAGCAGCATCCAGGTAAATAACGGCGGCAGTGGGTATACATCTGTTCCGACGGTAGGAATTAGCGGTGGCAGTGGATCAGGAGCGGCAGCAGAAGCAGTACTGGGACCCGCAGCCGTCGCGAATGTTAACTTAACAAACGGTGGGACCGGTTATACTTCGACGCCCAGTGTCAGTTTCTCCGGCGGCGGTGGTTCAGGCGCTCAAGCCTCAGCAAATCTAACTCCGACTTCGGTCGCAACTCTCAACCTGACAAATGGCGGAAGCGGTTATACCTCAACTCCAACGTTGGCTATCACGGGTGGAGGCGGGTCAGGCGCAACCGGTACTGCAACTCTGCAAAACCAGTCAGTAGCGACCATAAATGTAACTAACGGAGGCAGTGGTTATACCTCTGTTCCTACAGTGGACATTAGTGGTGGCGGAGGTTCCGGTGCGGTGGCGAGTGCAGTCTTAGCGCCAGCGGCAGTCGGTAATTTAACGGTTACCAACGGTGGGAGCGGATACACGACTGCGCCTACTGTCAGCTTTGACGGCGGCGCCGGTTCGGGCGCTACGGCGACAGCCAACCTGGCAGCAACAAGTATCGCCACAATCAATGTGACCAATGCCGGCAGCGGATACACTTCAGCACCGACGGTCGGGATTAGCGGCGGTAGCGGCAGTGGAGCCGCAGCAACCGCTAACTTAACAGGGACATCAGTCGGCAGTTTGACGCTCGTTACCGGCGGCAGCTTTTACACCCAGGCGCCCGCGGTTGTGTTTTCTGGCGGCAACGGCACTGGAGCCGCAGCAACGACTACGATTGTTTCCGCCACAAAGACATTCGGTTGGGATGTCGAAAACAGGTTGGTGTCAGTGACTCTAGGGCAAACCGTGATTGCGGAGTTTGTTTACGACGGTGACGGCAACCGTATTAAAAAGACCGAATCCGGCGAGACCATTCTCTACATTAACCAGTATTACGAGAAAAACCTGACAACTGGTGTTGTGACGACGAGTTACTACCTGGGCGGGAAATTGGTAGCGAACCGGGTAGGGACTACTCTGACTTATTTACATCTTGACCACTTGGAGAGTACGTCAGTAGCTATTGATAGCAGCGGTTGTCAAACAGAATCAATTAAATATTTTCCATTTGGTTTTACTCGTTCAGGTTCTATATCCACTGATAAGAAATTTACTGGGCAACGTCTAGATGCCACCGGATTGTACTACTATGGTGCCCGGTACTATGATCCAACCATCGGTCGATTTATTTCGCCCGATACCGCAATGCCTGACTTGATGAATCCTCAGAGCTTGAACAAGTATTCCTATTGCTTTAATAATCCATTAAAATACACTGACCCCACCGGTCATTGGCCAAAATGGCTAAAAAACATAGGACAATCGATTACCAATGCAACACAAGTTGTGGTAAATTTCGTTAAAGAGAACGTTGATAAAATCCAGATGGGTCTCGACGCTGCCGGGATGATACCCGTAATAGGAGAAATATGTGATGTAGCAAGCGGTATAATATCAGCGGCTAAAGGAGATTGGGTAGGAGCAGGATTATCCTTTGCGTCTGTCGTGCCGGTTGTCGGAAATGTTTCAGGCGGAGCGAAGATTGCACGAAATGTTATTAAGATAGTCGATAAGGCCGATGATATTGCAGACGTTACAAAGACAGTCAATAAAGCTGAGGGCTTCATTGGTAGTTACAAGGAGGTTAAGGCAGCAATCAAAGCATCAGGAGAAAAAGGATTGGAGGTTCACCATATCGTTGAGAAAAGATTTGCTAAACCGTTGGGCTTAGAGGCTGGTAACATGCCAAGTATTGCCCTGAAAAAATCAGATCATCAAACTTTTACGAGAGACTGGCGAACAGAAATTACATATGGTACCTCCAAAAGAACGACGGTCGAATCTGTTTGGAACGCCGCCCAACGTGTATACAGAGATAATCCTATTTTGCGACAAGCTTCAAGCGGATTTTTATTCGAATAAGCTTAGGACGGATAAATATGGAGATTGCACATCGCGTATCACTAGCCAATAAAGGCGTCGAAGATGTCATAAAATCACTTGGCATTCGATATTTAAGAAGCATTTTGTCGAAGGGAAGCGTAATTGCTCATTTTGATATATATGAGTCAGATTCACGCTGGCCAATAATTCAGGAGATGATACAGAAAGAGAACGGAGGAGATATTTTCGATACGGTATTCACCAGACAGGAAATACTAAACGCTGAATGGAACCGTTTGGAAATCAGGTTTCTTAGAGGTTATCCACAGCCGGAAACAGGCTGGGAGGACTTGACTTACGAAAACGAATGTCCAAAATGTGGAGCCGGTTATACCCAGAGAGCACCGTTTCGGATCAAAGAGCCGCGCATGGGTAAAAATGATTTTCTTCAGTTATTTTGGACCAGTTCAGTATTTTGCACACCTAAGGTCATCGATGTGTTAAAGACAGAAGGCATAAAAGGTTATGAGGTATGGCCTGCTATTATTCAAAGGACTAAACAACCTTCGCCCACGGTATCACAACTAATCTTTCCAAGTATAACAAAACCTGGATTAGATGAAGTTGACAAAGTACGGACAGAAGTCTGCCCGGAATGCGGCGTAGTTAAGTATGCCCACCATTTGCGGGGATACATGCATATAAAACGGGAGGCTATAAATCCGGATATTATTGCACAACAGACATATGAGTGGTTTGGAAGTGGATCACATATGGGCTATCGTGAGATTCTTATATCGAATGGATTTTCTCGGTTGATAATTGAAAATAGGTGGAAAGGAGCAGAGTTAAAA
>CAYHBE010000280.1:0-2982 GCA_964354765.1 uncultured Dehalococcoidales bacterium
CCTTGCGGACCGCTTCCGAAGGATGTCGCACCCGTTTCGCCCACGACATATCCGAGATGTGAACGAGACCGTCGATCCCGTCTTCAATCTCGACAAACGCGCCGAAGTTGGTAAGGTTGCGGACCTTCCCCTTGAGGCGCGTTCCAGGCGGGTACTTGCTCTCGAGCGCCTTCCACGGATCTGGCTCCAGCTGCTTGAGCCCGAGCGATATCTTTTCGTGATCCTTGTCAACGTTGAGAACTATTGCCTCGACCGTGTCCCCGATCGCGACCACTTTCGACGGATGTTTCACGTGGCGCGTCCATGACATCTCCGAGATGTGTGTGAGCCCTTCAATTCCCTTCTCGAGCTCGACGAATGCACCGTAATCAGTTATCGAAACGACCTTGCCGCGAACCTTCGTCCCGACCGGATAGCGCTGTTCGACGCCTTCCCACGGGTAGGGCGTCAGTTGCTTGAGACCGAGGGAGATTCGTTCGCGCTCGCGGTCGAAATCGAGGATTTTCACTTTGAGCTTGTCGCCGATCGCGACCACTTCCGACGGGTGGCTCACTCTCCCCCACGTGAGGTCAGTGAGGTGCAGGAGGCCATCGATACCGCCGAGGTCGACGAACGCGCCGAAATCGGTGATGTTCTTGACGACGCCTTCGCGCTCTTGAGCGACGGAGAGCTCGGCGAGAAGTTTTTTCTTTTTCTCGTCCCGTTCTTCCTCGAGGACGACGCGCCGGGAAACGACGATGTTGCGTCTGCGCTTATTGAGCTTGATGATCTTGCATTCGAGTTCCTGGCCGATCAGCTTGTCGAGGTCGGGCACCTGGCGGAGCGCTATCTGCGAGCCGGGCAGGAAGGCGTCGACTCCCATGAGCTTCACGACGAGCCCGCCCTTGATCCGATGATCGACGCTCGCCTTCGCCGTGAGACGCTTATCGTACGCTTCCTTGATGCCATCCCACGCCTTGATGAAATCGGCCTTCTCCTTCGAGAGGACGATGAGACCGTCCTGGTTCTCCATCTTCTCGAGATAAACGTCGAACATGTCCCCCTTCTGGACGTTTGCGACATTTGAAAACTCGATGCGAGGGATCGAGCCTTCGCTTTTGAATCCGACGTTGACGATGACCTCGTTATCGGTAACCTCGTACACGGTGCCCTTGACGATATTTCCTTCCTGCAGCTCCGCGGCCTTTTTGTTGATGTCGGCAAGAATGACGTCCCAATCGGCGCTTTGCACGTCGGCTCCGGAAAGTTCTTCGGCAGATACCTTCTCGAAGATGCTGAGGTAGGCTTGCGCTTTTCCGCTCTGCGGAGAGTCACCACCTTTCTCGAACGATTTTTCCCCGGATGCTGCCGGGGTCCGTTTCATATCTCCCTGTTTTTCTTCCTGCATTAATCGATCTCCTCCTTGCCTGATAAATTTTGGACAGGTATAGATCATAAAGGCTTAGCATGCTTGACGCAAGGAATTTCTCGCACCGTGGGGAGTTTAATCGAGGTTTTCCGAAATCGATCGCAACCGGTCGAGAACGGCATCGATGAGCCAGTCGGGAGTGGACGTGCCCGTCGTGAGGCCGACCCTCTCAGCGTGTGCGAACCAGGCCGGATCAATTTCTTCGGGGGATTCAACGAAGCGCGCCGGCACGCCGGTATCCACGCAGGTCTGATAGAGATGCTTTGTGTTGGAGCTGTTGCGCCCCCCGACGATGAGCATGAGATCGACCCGCTTTGCGAGCGTGAGTGTTGCCTCGCGCCGGGCCTCGGTCGCCTGGCAGATGGTATCCTGCACCCGGAGATCGGTCACCTTTCTCGCGAGCACGTCGATGATGCGGTCGGCTTCGACGCGGGTAAACGTGGTCTGAATGACGACACCGGCCGTTGCGAGCGGATGAATCCGCTCGGCTTCGTCCCGGTCCTTGACGATGATCGCCGTGGAGCCCGCGTGTCCCGCGATACCCTTGACCTCCGGATGCTCCCGATCGCCGATGATAATGACGGGGCGTGACTCCTCGCTGAACAGCTTGACGAAATACTGGCTGCGCTGCACGAAGGGACACGTTGCATCGAGGATTCTGACGCCGCGCCGCCGGGCCTCCCGTACGATATCCGGATGGACGCCGTGCGCGCGAAGCACGAGCGTCCCTCCCTCCTCGACCTCGTCGAGCGATTCGACGGGGAGCACTCCCCGGGCCTTGAGCCGCTCGACCTCGGGGGGATTATGGATGACGTCCCCGAGGGTGTAGATCGTGGCGCCAAAGCACTCGATCCCCTGTTCGATAAGGCGCATCGCGCGCTTTACGCCGAAACAGTACCCCGTGTGCGGCGAAACAATGACTTCAAGCTTCCGCTTCATCCTGCAACATCCTCAGCTCGCTCTGCGCCATGCCCGTGAGCACGCGGTAGTCGGCCTTCCGGTCGGCGCCCGCGAGCTCCTTTCGTACCCGGATCGGTGGGCCAATCCTGACTGCGAGCCGCATTCGCCGCAGGAGACAATGGAAGAGGCGGTTAGAGCCCGTTACGAAAACCGGAACGATGCTCACACCGGTATTCAACGCGGTGAATCCGAGGCCCGGCTTGAGCTCACCGAGCTCGCCGGTTCGCGACCTCGTACCTTCGGGGAACATGACAATCGAGCGGCCGCGACCGAGCGCATCAAAAATGAGCTTCATCGTCTTTCGTTCGATTTCCTCGCGGTTGACCGGAATGGCGTGGTAGGCACGGATGAGCCACGCGAAGGCGCGATTCCGGAACAGCTCTTTCTTCGCGAGAAAAAGAACCTCGCGGTTCACGGCGCTTCCAACGATGAGGGGGTCGGCGTACGAGATGTGGTTGCTCGCGAAGATGTAATTCTCGCGGCACCGAAGATGTGCCTCTCCCGAGACCGAAAGGCCGAAGAGGACGCGGAAACAACACCTCACCAGACGATGCGAGAATCGGTAGTAGCCGCTCATCGCGGCGAAAGGGTTGATTTCGCCGTTCCCCAGGGCG
>CAYHBE010000281.1:0-2979 GCA_964354765.1 uncultured Dehalococcoidales bacterium
GGCCGTGCCCGCCGACCTGCGCCTGCTGGAGAGCGTGAACCTGCGCGTCCAGGAGGCGGCGCTCACCGGCGAGTCGGAGGCGGTGGAGAAGACCGTCGAGCCGCTGACGGGTTCGGACGTGCCCCTGGGCGACCGGCGCAACCTGGCCTTTCTGGGCACGGCCGTGACCTATGGCCGGGGGAGCGCCGTGGTGACGGCCACCAGCATGGATACCGAGCTCGGGCGCATCGCCGCCCTCATCCAGGGGGTACGGGCGGAATCCACGCCACTCCAGCGCAAGCTGGACGGTGTCGGCAAGGCTCTGGCTGTTGCCGGCGCAGCGGCCGCGCTGCTGGTGCTGGGTGTAAGCTGCCGCTTTGTGGTGCGCGGGATTCACGCGATCCCGTCCACGTTTCCGCCGCGATCAGGGGTCAGATTGCCGCTTTGTATTCTCGGCTGGGAGGCGTGATCGGAGAAGCTACGCGGCCTACGCCGGGGTGAGGCGAGTCAGTTGGTTGCCCCAGATGTCGCATTCACCGTTCATCGGCAGCCGGTCAGATCCGCAGCGGAGGATCCTCTGGACGCTTCGGGCGGTTCCCTGACCGTAGAAGATGGCACGGGCAGCAGCCTCCTCGAGCCGGCCGGCGGAGTAGCGTCGTCCCAGCTCGAGGAGACTCTCGGCTTCGAAGATGGCCTGCCTGAGATGGGCCGCCCAGATGGCCTCGACAATGCAGACAGTCGAGTAGCCTCCGCAGTGAAGGGCGTCGTGCAGCAGTTGGTTCTTGATCGCCTGCTCGCTTGACTGCATGGTGAGGGCAAGCTGTCTGGTATCCACGCCGTTGTCCCGTGGGCTCACTCAGCGTTGCACGACGGCCTGCACGTGCTCGGCCTCGACCTGGGTGCTCTTGGCGACGAAGGCCTTCAACAGGGCGGCGTTGGCGATGTTGCCGATCGCGCGGAGGATCCCTCCCGAGGCCTGGTGGATGAGGGTGAGGGCGTTCTTGGTGAACAGGGGCGCGTGGGCCCCGCAGGCGCTCAAGCGATTCTCGATGAAGCTGATGCTCTCCTCAGGGCACAGCCCCTCGACGGAGATCGTCACGGTGATGGAGTTGGCCAGGGCTTCCAGCGTGGAAAGTCCGAAGCGTAACGACAGCGTCTCGGCACCGCAGAGCAGCACGGTCAGGGCGTTGAGGGAGTCGAATTGGAAGTTGGTCAGAAGTCGCAGCTCGGCGAGGATCTCGTTGTTGAGCAAGTGGGCCTCGTCAACGAGGAGCACCGGGTGCAGGTGGCGCGAACCGTTCATCGAGAGGATGTGTTGCTGGATGTCGCGAAACATGGTGGCCCGTCGGCAGGCAGGCGTCAGGCCGAACAGCGCGCAGAGGTGGCTGTAGAACTCGACGATGCCAACGGAGGTGTGGCAGAGATACAGCGGCTTGAACAGTCCCGCCGGTAGGCGCGCAGCCAGCAGGCGCAGCAGGCAGCTCTTGCCGGTGCCGGACTTGCCGACCATGACCCCGATGCCGTGGGTGTCGACCAGAAGCCGAGCGGCGGCGAGGTTCTTCTCCACCGAGGGCAGCAGGTGCAGCGATTCGGTGGGGATCTCCTTGGCGAACGGCAGGGCCGTCAGCCCGAAGTAGCTCAGGACCTCTTTCCAGTTCATCCGTGCTGCTCCTTGTGGTGGGCATCGAGCAGTCGCGAGGCGGCCAGGGAGGCCGTCAGCGGGGTGGTGGCCGGCGTGCCGGGCTCGGCGGGCTGCTCGACGACGAGGTGGTGAGAGTTGTAGGCGCGCCTGACGCGGCTATTGGCGTAGGCGTCCACGATACGGGCCTCCCCATGAGGCTCGCTGCCAAGCAGCACCCGCACGGGTCGCCGCCGCGGGGGCAGCATGGGGTCGTAGCGCAGGCGCACGTGTTCGCCGATGAGGGTGGAATCCACCTCGTAGAGCACGCCGTAGAGTGTGAGGGTGGAGTCCTTGTGGACTTTGCGGTTGTCTTCGTGCATGAAGACTTCCGCGAGGTTTACCGTGGGGTCGATGGGGATGACCAGGTGGGCCTTCTCCAGCCACAGCTCCAGCGGGGTCTTGCCGCCAAGGGCGCGATGAGGGCTTCGGTGGTATTCGCTTTCCAGCCAGCTATGGAAGCGCATGTCCAGATCCTGCAGGCTGGCGAGGGAGTCGGTGTCCAGGATGCTCAGGAACTGCTGGCGCACCGTGCGGAAGAACCGCTCGATTTTTCCCCGGCCTTTCGGCTTGTAGGGACGGGAATGCACCAGCACGATGCCCAGCGTGTCGAGGATGCGCCGCGTCTGCAGCGACACGAACCCTGAGCCGTTATCGGCATACGCTCGGCCGATTCTCCCGTGGGCGGCGAGGATATGTCGGACGCCACATTCGAAGGCCAGGGCGTTCTCGCTGAAACTGAAGCAGGCATAGAGCACCCGACGGGTGGCGTCGTCGAGGAACGCCAGAAGCACGGCCTGACGCCGCTTGCCCTTCGCGTCAGGGACGGCCACGGTATACATGCCGTCGACCTGCTCGCACTCCAACGGCGAGAAGACCTCAAACGGCAGCGTCTGCTCCTTCTGGTGGCCACGGCGACGCCCCTCACGGTCCAGCCCGGTTGCGCGTACCAACCGCGCTAGCGACGAGCTGGACGGGTGCGACTGGATGCGGCCCTGCCCCTGCAGCCGTCTCAGCGTGACGGTGGCGTTGCACTCGGGGTGACTCTCCAACTCCGAGATCAGCAGCGTGGCCTCCGCTTGCGTCAGCGCGCGGCAACTGCCGCTGTCGCGCCGCCGCCGCGGGGTCAACCCCTCCATGCCGTCTCTTCGGTAGGCGGCCAGCCACTTGCGCAGGCAGCTCACCGTGAGTGTTCGCTTGCCGAGGTACGGCACCTCGTGTTCTCGCCCGGCCTTCTGCCGCATCAGCGCTCGAAGCTCCTGGCGGCTGAGGTAGGGGTTCACCAGCTCGGCGATCAACGCGTAGCGGAACGCCGCGATCTC
>CAYHBE010000282.1:0-2974 GCA_964354765.1 uncultured Dehalococcoidales bacterium
GGAGGAAATGTCGGGGGTGGCATTACTGGTGGGGATGATGATGGTGTCGAAGGCGGATTATTGCTCACTAAAATCCTTTTACCCCCACCTCTCAGGAAAAATCCTAAGAAGAATGCTACCACAACCGCTACTCCGAAAATGAGGTAAAGCGCCCAGGTCTGCAGCACGAACCCGACGTAAAAAGTCTGCGCCGGAGACAAGGCGCTTTCGTTAGACGCGCCATCGATAGCTTTGACATGCCAGTAGTACGGTTCGTTTTTACTCGCCGACAATAGCTTCTCATCTATCGTTACCTGGTATGCAGGAGTTGTCAAACCTTTCTTTTCAATCACCAGTGTATTGAAGCTCGGGTCCTTTGAAACCTGCAGCCAGTAAGTGACTCCGCTCGGATCGCTAATGCCTTCCCATCTAAATTCAGGAGCCGAGCCGGCATTCTTGTCGATAGGAGAAAGCAGCACCGGGACAGAAGGCGCTGTTGAATCCATCGCGAAGGTATTTGTTATGGTGTTTGTACCGTCGGAGACAATCACTGAATGATTGCCGCCTTTGCTGATTGGTGCGTTGAAAACAAATGTAAATCCGCCTTTAGCATCCGTTTGAGTCGTCGTTGAAATGTTAGTGGTGTCGTATTTAATCGTAAGCGTCCGCTGCGGACCAAAACCAGATCCGGTTATGGTAATCGGTGTACCGACCGCCCCGTTGGTTGGATTCATAACGACCGTCGAGGTAACAAAAAATCCAAAAGTAATGTTCCTGGCACGGTCTGAAACAACGATTGTATGACTACCGCTGATGCTTTGAGGAATATTGAAAGTAGCCATAAACGCTCCGTTGCTGTTGGTGTTGGCGCTGGTTATTGATTCACCATCGAAGGTGATCAATATTGCCGTGTTCGATCCGAAACTTGTGCCTGTCACAGTAACACTCGTTCCGACACTGCCGCGGATAATATTGATATTGGCATTCGGATTGATCGTGATACTAGCTGAGAAAGTGAAGGTGCCGTCGGTAACTTCGATTGAGTGAATACCGCCGTAACTAGAAGGCATATTAAACGAAGCAGTGAACTCGCCTCCTGAATTCGTTGTTGGCGCTGAAGGTATCGTTGTTAATGGGACGCCGTCCAACCTGATACTGACCATTCGATTCGCTGTAAGTCCTTTTCCGTTAATCTGGATATTGGATCCCGCGTTACCTGATTGAGGTTCGACCGTGATCCCCTGCGTAACCGAGAAATTATAAGTAGTTGAGTTATTACTGTTATCTCTTACCAATAGCACGTGAGTGCCACCGGAAATTTTGGGAACGACCAGATTTTCGCTAAAACTTCCGAGTGTATTCGTGCTGTCTGTCGCGCTAAGTTGTGAGTTATCAAGGTAAAAATGAATGGTGGATGAAGCTGCAAATCCATTCCCGCTGACCGTAATTTGCGAGCCCGTACTGATAGTAGTCGGGCTTACAGATATGGCTGGAGTGATATTAAATGTGGTCGTAGCGCTGTTGGTTAATGAATCGGTGGCAGTGATGGTGTGACTCCCGAAAGCGCCCTGGGGGACTGTAACGGTAACAGAAAATGAACCACCTGAATTGGTAGTCGTCGTAGACGTCAAAGAGCTGTCGATATAGATTCGGACTGTGGTACTGCCTGCAAAATAAGAGCCACTAACAGTGATCTGTGTACCCACCGTGACCGAACTCGAACTGATCGCCAATGACGCAGTGATCGTGTAACTGGCAGAATCGGTATTCAAGGAAGTATCGGTTGCCGTGACTGTGTGAGTGCCGCCGGCTCCCGTTGGAATCTGTAAGCTGCCAATAAATGTGCCGCTGGTATCCGTCGTGGCAGTTGTCCGCGCCGTGCTGTCGACGTATATGGTTACAGACCGGCTGGGACCGAAACCAGTCCCGTTCACCAAAATGGTTGTGCCGGGTGTAACAGTGGTGCTGCTGAGCGTAATTGTAGGAACGACGGTGAATTGTCTTATATTGCTGGTATCTCCTGCGCCTGCACTCGTGGTTACTTGAATATTGTGCGCTCCAGCAACCGAAGCAGGGACGATAAAGACTGTCGATGTTAAACCGCCTCCTGCGGTAATTGTGCCAGTCTCTCCTGGAATCGGAACACCGTCCCAGGTTATTGTATAAGTACTGCCTGCAGTGAAACCCGTGCCGCTAATGGTTACCGTACTGCCGACCTGACCTGAGAGAGGTGACGTGGTAATTGCCCCGGCTGCCATAACAGGAGCAGCAAGTAACATCGTGACAATTAAAGATGTGATTACGGCGAATGATAGAGTTAAATAAGATTTTAGCTTCGTCATCATACTCCTTCTTTTCAAATATTTTTCCGCTATATAAGAGGTAATAGTGTGAGAGTTTTATCCTGGTGAAACAACAAGATAGCTTCGCGAAAGTAGTATTTTGCATGCATCTATAATATTAAACGTAATTTCTCAGTATTAAGATAGCATGGGTTATGTTTAATTGTAATATAATCGACAGACAAATTATTACAAACTTGTAACATTTCAGGTGGGTTTAGGAAAAGAACATACAGACAGAGCGAGACAACAGGCAGTTATTCTTTATAATTAGGTACGAGGACGAGATGTGTTGTCACACTCGCGGCAATTATCAACAGGATAATTCTCACGATCAAGTTATCAACCGCAAATATGGCGGATATGCCTATTACTATCCAGAGTAAGCTGATTGCATATATCTTAATTTTTAAGGGGATGCCTTTTTTATCCAGGTAATTTCGTAGATATTTCCCAAACCAGCCATTGTGTAAAAGCCAGTTGTAAAGCCTTTGCGAACTCCTCCCATAGCATGCAGCGGCAAGTAAAAGAAAGGGCGTTGTGGGTAGAAGCGGCAGGAACATTCCTAGAATCCCAAGCCCGACAAAAATCGTCCCTGCGATAATTAACAGGAACCGCACCCATGATTTTAGAACCCGAGGCTGTTTGTTTGC
>CAYHBE010000283.1:0-2974 GCA_964354765.1 uncultured Dehalococcoidales bacterium
TATAAAAAACTGCTTCGAATACAGGATAGGGTTGGGCAACAAATATCGGTGCCCAACCCTATCTTTACTACCGAGGCAATCAGAGCACATGCGCTCTCTGGAAAACCTCTCCTGGGATTCACCGAACTTGCTATTGATTGGACGCTCTTACGCAAGATATATAAAGAAGTGGTGGTGCTTTTTCATGAATATCACGACCTATTTGGTACTCTACCCGAGGATATCAGCAACTTAACTCCAGGACAGGTGGTCAGTAAAAGAAACGTCCGCAGCTGGTACCGCGGCAAACCAATTGTTCTCAATACGGAGTCAACCGATCAGACTCATACTCTCCTGGAAGCCATTTTAGGCGCGGCTCTCAAACCTTTCCTGGTCAGGGAAGCCTTAGTACTGCATAGTTCGTTGGATATGGGAAATTGGCGCCGTGGATATTGCCCTATTTGCAGCGGTAATCCAGACTTTTCATTCCTGGTTTCGGAATCAGGCGAGCGATGGCTGATTTGTTCGCGGTGCGATACCGAATGGCTTTTCCAGCGTCTACAGTGTCCTTACTGCGATAATGCCGACCAGAACAAGTTATCCTTCTTTACGAACGAGACAGGCACACACCGCCTTTATGTTTGCGACCGGTGCAAACACTATTTGAAGGCGGTTGATTTGCGGCAGGCAAAAAAGTCGGTCATTATCCCACTGGAAAGATTGTTAACTCTTGATCTTGACCAGCAAGCCCAGGAAAAAGGTTATTCTCCCTGTGCATAATCAAATCCCCGTTCTGTATTGTACTTTATATTCAAATTGTATAAACTGAATAAAACTCGATATAATTAATATGAATCTCGGGAGGTGAATGGGGATGTTCAAAAGCCTTGGTGTTCCAGAAATCATTCTTATCCTTGTTATTGTTTTGATATTCTTTGGCGTGGGCAAACTCCCACAGGTCGGCGAGTCAATCGGTAAAGCGATCCGCTCTTTCAAGAAGGCTCAGAGTGGTGAAGAAGAAAAAGAGACCACCACCAAATCAAGCACTAAGAGCAGCAGTTCGAAGAAGACCGCCGCGAAAAAAGCCTAGTCATTTCAGATGTTACGCCTGATATTGATTGGAGAAGTCATTGGACATTTTCTCGTCGATTGGTACTCAAGAAATTTTAATGATCCTGCTCGTAGCAATGCTTGTCATTGGACCCAATAAGATCGCAGAATTTGGAAAGACTCTGGGTAATGTAACGCGCAATATCAAGAAAGCCTCTACAGACTTTACTTCAAACCTTAATCGGGAAATTGAAGCTGAAGATAAAAGTAAAAAATCCAGCATTCCACAGAACGTAAAGCCTGAAAAGAAAGCCTGATAACGGCTTCACCGACATGTCCCATACAGGTCCGGCGCCTATTACAATGAGCGAAAGCAATAAACTGGGTATCCTTGGGCATCTGCGTGAACTGCGCAAGCGCATTATGTGGAGCTTTATCGCAGTTATCGTTACCACTGCGTTAGCTTTCTGGAAATATAACTGGATTATCGAAATCCTCAAACAGCCGGCTGGCGACGTCAGTTTCATCTATAACAAACTTACCGAGGGTTTCTCTATTTCCATGCGGGTCTCTTTCATCGCCGGGATCATCCTTGCCATGCCGATAATCATGTACAACCTGCTGATGTTTATCATACCGGCTCTTACTTCCAAAGAAAAACGAATGGTGCTTCTTATATTACCGTGGGTCTTGATCATGTTTTTCGGCGGTGTCTATTTTGGATGGCGATTTCTTATTCCCCCGGCATTGAGTTTTCTGCTGGGCTTTGGCGCCGACGTAGCGACTTACCTACTGAATCTTGGCGATTATGTCAACTTTGTGACGCGCTTAATACTCGTTATCGGAATAATATTCGAGATGCCGGTCGTAACAACATTCTTGACGCGCATCGGTGTCCTTTCGTATAGCTGGATGGCTACAAAGAGAAAAATCTGGATAATCCTGGCTTTTATAATTTCTGCAGTTATTACACCAACGCCAGACGCCATCAACCAGATGATCGTTGCGGGAACCCTGGTTGTTCTCTATGAAATTAGTATCTGGCTGGCATGGCTGGTGGATAAAAACAAGAAAAAAGCACAGACTACCTAAAGAAACTCAAAACTTTAAATTTTAAAACCATTTACCGTTTACCAATTACTGTTATTCCCCACCTCAGCTTGCTTTAAGCTGTCGACTATTCTATACTGACTTAGTCAATATCTTTGGGAGCGGCTGAGTCCCGGTGGGCTCCGCGGACTTCAAATCCGTTGGGGGGCATGAATATGTCCCAGGTGGGTTCGACCCCCATACGCTCCCGCCAATTACTTGCCTCGGTTAGCTTGCAAGCATCCTCCATCTCATACTTGCCTCTTATATTGCTGTAAATTGCCGTATACTGTTGTAAACAAGCTTGCATAGTTGCTCTTTACTTGCTATGCTAGTAATTGGGTGAGCAAGTAACAATAAACGGAGGCAAGCAATGGAAAAGATACTGGTAATCGAAGACAAGGCACAGAATGTATTTAAATACATAAAACTGGTAAGCAAACACAAAGGTAATATGACACTCAAGCAGTTAAAGCAACAGGCACAGGCAGGTAAATAACCTGCCTGGTCAATCATCGAGACCGCTAAACATCCGGATTAGCAATTAATTTTAACTTACACAATTATTGGTTAATAAGAACAATTTATTGCTTGACAAGAAATTAATATACTGCTAGTATACATTAAAGGCAGAAAGAAATGGCAAGGAAAGCAATCGTCAACCGCGAGATGGTGTTGCAACTTCTACAGGAAGGTCAGACGTCGAAGGCTATCGCAGAGCGATTCGGAGTAAGCCGGCAGGCAATCGACCTGTACCGGAAACAGCTGCCTGGCAGTATCTTACCTGAAACAAGGGCACCTAAGCCTGTAATGAGCGGCGAACCAGAATCTGCCTTAACATATCAGCATACCCCTG
>CAYHBE010000284.1:0-2969 GCA_964354765.1 uncultured Dehalococcoidales bacterium
AAATGCTTAAACCTCATCGCCGGTTCAAAATCTTTAGCGCCGAGTGGATTTGTCTTCAACAATTCCCGAGCTACTTCTAAAGAAATGCGCTCAACGATGGCGAGGTCGGAGTTGTAGCTGACGCCGCAATCGACAGTAAAGAGCATCGAAGCTTCGGGTTTTTCGAAATCGGTAACGATCGCATCCGCAAGTTTAGAGTTGGGGAGAACGATAAGGTTACCCTGCCAGTGGCGGATTTTTGTCGTGCGCCAGCCAATGTCTTCTACCGTGCCTTCTTGTCCGCTATCAAGCATGATGTAATGACCCTTGTGAATCACCGCATCACTTATCACGTAGGTTCCTGCAAGGAAGTTACTCAAAGTAGGTTGTAGTGCTAAAGCAACCGCCAGACCTCCGATGCCTAAACCTGCAAGAATAGGGCTGATATTTATGTTGAGCTCGTCGAGAACGATCATTAATGCTATTCCGTAAATAGGGATGTCAACGATACGACGCAGTACGGGAATAAGACGGTCGTCGACCTCTGATTTAGTTCGTCCAGCCATCTCAGCGGTGTACCAATTGAGTATCGCATGGATGATCCTTATGATCGCAATAGCTGCGATGGTGATATACAGGATAATAAAGATTCGATGTATTGTTGCCTGGTAAGGATCCAGCTCGGTAAGTCGCGATAAGGATATCCATGCACCAGCAGCAATAATGATGATAAAAACCGGTGCAGCCAGCGATTTGATAATGAGATCGTCGAGGGTTGTCTTTGTCCGGTGAGCGATGAAGCGAATCGATAAAGACAAAATAAGGCGACATAGAAACGCCAGCGCAACAAAGCCGGCGACTATAGCGGCTGAAATAGCCCAGTTAATCGTTTCCGCTTCGGTTGGTAAAAAGGCAAAACTCACTATCACTCCTGGTTTCGAGTTAGTCGATATCTCTATGAGATATCAGACTATCTTTATGATAGAGTTGCGTCTGTAACGTGTCAATATCATTTGCGTCTATAATTGAAGAGCCATAGGTATAATGTTAGAATAAACGTCAATTAAAGTCTTACTTCTTTATCGTTTACCAATTAATTTCAGATCAATGGACTTGAAAACTGATGCCAGCGTCAAGATTTTGTTCGAATTGTGGATCTCAAGCAGAAGCTGAGGCGGTTTTTTGCAGCGAATGCGGTAATGCCTTGACTGACTCCAAAATAACTTACGCAAATATTCGACCTGCCGGAGAGGTCATCTGCGCTCGATGCGGAGCGAGTAATCCATCGGAAAGCGACTATTGCGATAATTGCGGTTCGATTACCAAGGTAGCAAAGAGTGGGCATAACGAATTGCAGGTCCAAACGACAAATAAAAAATCCTCGGGAGTATGGTGGCTTTTAATATTTGTTCCCATCGTTGGTGGTATCATTGCCTTGATGACGTTGCGAAAACAAGACCGGAATTTAGCTAATCGTATCTTTATTGTGAGTCTAACAATTACGTTGATCATCTTTTCGAATATCATTTCAAACCTGAGATAAAAAACTTACGTTATATATTAAACGGCTTCAGATTATTGAATAATCGGATAATCCTCATTGATAAATAATCCTTCAGGTAGAAAAGTAAGAGGAGATGTTTTATGCCAGCTACAAAAAAACCAAGACAGATGAAAGTCACTCAAACAGCAGTCATGAGAGGATACGGCTCTACCAGGCCGACGGTACAAGGCCTGGACCTACCATCCATGGACACGCCGCACATCATTATTCGTTTAAGAGGCGAGGAATACGACCTGTACGCAGTAATGGATGAAAGGGTAGCCAGGAATCTAAGGGAAGAGTTGAACATCAATCTGAAATAGTCAGATACGCTTTGAGACTACGTTTGTCATACAAATAACGGGTGATTTTGACTCTTTAGTATTGTTGCGCTATTGTAAGGTACGAAAAAATTAGGGGTGAGTAAAGAATGAGTCCTAAGAAGTTAGACAAATGGCCGTTACCCACAACCAAACCAGAAGAAGTGGGCTTTTCTTCAGAAAGGTTAGCCTGGATCCGTCCCGCAATGCAGAAGTATATAGATAATCATGAAATTCCCTGCATGATCACTCTTGTCGCCCGGCATGGAAAAATTGTTTACTTCGAAGCCCAGGGTTTCATGGATATCGAGTCCAAACGACCGATTCGGAAAGATGCCTTCTTCCGTTTGTGGTCTAACAGTAAACCTATCGCTGGTGTTGCGACCATGATTCTTCATGAAGAGGGACTCTTGAAACTAGACGACCCTATCTCCAAATATGTACCCACTTTCAAAAATCCTCGGTTGAGCACAATAGCGATAGCTGCCGAAGCAGGTATGATTCCCTCGGTACCAGCTCGCAGGGAAATTACAGTGCGCGATTGCCTGCGGAACACCACAGGTCTCGCCATGGTAAGCCGGTTGCCGGTACAAGCTATGAGCAAATATGAGGACGCTTTAATTAAGGCAAGACTGATTCCAGGTCCTATAGAAAAGCGCGCCAAATCAGTGCGCGAAATTGTCGAGAATCTGGGGAGTTTACCGCTTTCAGCAAATCCTGGCACTGAATGGCAATATCATGTAGGTTATCCGGTACTTAGTGTTGTACTAGAGACAGCTTCGGGGATGACGCTGGAAAAATTCTATCAAGAGAGGATATTTAAACCTTTAAAAATGAAAGACTCGTCTTTCTATGTACCATCAGGTCAGCTTAATCGTTTCACAACTTCTTACCGAATGGAGAGTGAAGGCAAAGAAGGGAGAATGGCAGTTGTCGACCGCCCGGAAACGAGCGAGAAGGTAAAAGGTCCTAGGACATGGTTTGAGGCTGGCGGCGACCGCGGAGGTGTGTTGTCTACAGTCTCGGATTATGCCAGGCTAGCGCAGATGCTGCTTAATGGCGGGGAACTGGATGGAGTACGTATTTTAGGGCGGAAGACTGTTGAGTTGATGACGAGCAATCATACA
>CAYHBE010000285.1:0-2965 GCA_964354765.1 uncultured Dehalococcoidales bacterium
CTTTGATTCTAAGCGAAAGGAAAGCTATCTTCGACCCGTCCGGCGACCAGATTGGGTAAAGGTCCAACAAGTTATCATTCGTAAGCCGCTCGAATTTTCGGCTAGCGATGTCAAAGACACAGACTTCGGCGTTTTCATTTGCTTCACCATTATAAAACTGAGCAAATACAAATCGATTTCCCTGTTTGTTTAAATCAAGATATTCGATCTTGCTGTCAGAGATATATAATAGATCAACTGCTTGGCTTGCCAGGTCAAGTTCATATATTCCCCAGCGGGTTGAATGAGGGACAGTATTTGGTTTTGTAACAGGTATAGCCATCTTCGGACTGCACGCTAAGGTCAGCAGCAGAAAAGCTACTGTTAACATAGCAATAACACATCTGATTCTAATAATTCTCATATGGGTCTATGTTTGATGTGGTTCAGTCAATTCTATCACAGTTAAATAACATAACACCGTTGATTTCAAATTTACCCGATTTTTGGCTTTCACTTATTGGTTAGGGGCGCGATATACGGGCAGCTCTTTTTAAGTAAGAAAACCACCTCCTTAAAAAGTTCAGATTTGACACAATCTGATAACCTCCGTATTATTTTTAACAACTGCGAAAACTTCGGAGGATTCCATGAGTGATAAACCTAATCGACTCTGGGCAATCATTATTATTGCAATTATTATCGTCATCGTTGTGAGCTTAAGTATCGGATTGTCACGTTATCGACCGGCACATGCGATTGAAGTCCAGATCAATCCTGAAAAAACATTTCAAGGCTCGATTGAAATCGGCGGTAACGTCGCTAACCCGGGTATCTATCCTTTTTCGAGTACAGATAGCCTCGATTCAGTTTTGAAAGCCGCCGGATTTACTTTTCCTGGTAAGGAGAATGCATCTCTCGAGCTTAACGTAGCGGACAATGCTTCGACTCAGCCGCAGCGAATAAACATTAACCTGGCGGAAGAATGGCTGCTGGAGGCTCTACCAGGGATTGGCTCAACAAAAGCGAAGGCGATTATTGTTTATCGGGAGCAAAACGGACCGTTCCAGCACACCAGCGAACTAATGAAGGTTGAAGGTATTGGCCAGTCACTTTACGATCAAATTAAAGACCTGATTACGGTAACAGATTAATATAATATGACGCTAATCTGCATTAGCATCTCTCTCGTATTCGGCATCCTATTAGGCAGGAAAATTCACCTGCCAGTCTGGTCGATTGTCTTTGCACTTATACCGCTGGTATTTTTACTCGTAGCCAGGCACAAGAAAATTGTCATCACAGCCAGCCTTTGCGTTCTGGCTCTGGTTGGCGGTGTCATGAGGTATCAATCAAGTCTGCCAACCGTCGATGAAAACCGAGTAGAATCTTTTAATGATGGAGCTGCGGTGATATGCAAAGGGATCATCGCTTCTGAACCGGATAACAGGGACACATACACTCAACTCGTCGTTTCGGTGAAAGATGTAAACTCTGTGCCTGTTTCTGGCAAAATTCTACTCTTCGCACCTATATATCCGGAATATAAATACGGAGACGTTCTACAGGTCACCGGAAAACTCGAAACACCAACGGTAACCGAAGATTTTGATTACCAGGGGTATCTTGCCGGGCGCGGGATATTTTCGGTTGCATATTTCCCTGAGATAACAATTGTTGACACTGAAAAAGGATTGGTACCTTTAGGCTGGTTATATTCTATCCGCGAAACTCTCTCCCGAAAAATGGCGGAGGTCCTGCCGGAACCCCAGGCATCATTAGCACAGGGAATAACCCTGGGTATAAGGAGCGAAATTCCCCAGTCGATTAAAGACAATTTTACGCGAACAGGCACTACTCATGTTCTCGCCATTTCTGGACAGAATTTGAGTATAGTGGCTGGTATGTTTATTGCCACGGGTATCTGGCTCTTTGGCAAAAAGCATTATCTCTATATCTGGCTGGCACTGGCAGCTACCTGGGGATATGCTGCGCTCACCGGGCTCGATGCTCCCGTGGTGCGCGCCGCGTTTATGCTTAGTCTATTCTTATTCGCCGACCTATTGGGAAGGCAGAGAAGTGTCCTACCAGCCCTGGCTTTCGCTGCGGCGGTAATGTTAGCGATTAATCCGGCTCAACTGCACGACGCTTCTTTCCAGCTAAGTTTTATATCAATCCTCGGACTTGTTCTTGTCGCGCCGGTCTTACAGAATTTCGGACGTAATGCAGTATCCGCCAGGCTTGGGGAAGAAGGATGGCTGGTCTCTATGACGAATTGGGTAATCGATTGTCTTGCGGTAACGATAGGAGTCACCCTTTTAATCTGGCCGGTGACGGCACACTATTTTGGTATCTTCTCTTTTATCTCACCTTTAGCGACGTTTTTAATACTTCCTGTATTAGCTCCGATTATTGTTACCTGCGGCCTGGCAGCAGTCCTGGGTCTGATTGTCCCACTTCTCGGGCAGGCAATGGGCTGGACAGCCTGGTTATTTCTCTCATACATGCTGTTGGTTGTCGACTGGTTTGCTGATTTGCCAATTACAGCGATCAACCTTGGAAAATTGAGCCCTTTTGTAATCTTGGGGTACTTCGCCTTAATCGGTATTACCATCCTGGCATTTAAGAAAAAGGAGAAAGCCTTGAAAATTATCGGACACATAGCCGATGTACTCGCTGGATCATCAAAGCGGTTCGTCATCCCTGTATTGCTGGTGATAGCGGTTTTATCGGCCTTGTTTGCTTGCAACATTCCTGATGACCGGCTTCATGTGAGTTTTTTAAACGTGGGGCAGGGGGACGCGATCCTTATACAGCAAGGGACGCAGGATGTCCTTATCGATGGCGGTCCGAGCGGGCAAGCAATCGCAGCCGAACTCGGGAAGCAGCTTCCGTTCTGGGATAGGACGATTGAGCTCGTAATCCTCGCCCATCCCCACTCGGACCATGTTACAGGCTTAATCGAGGTAATAAAGCGTTATAAAGT
>CAYHBE010000286.1:0-2957 GCA_964354765.1 uncultured Dehalococcoidales bacterium
GAAATAATCCATGTATTTACAAATAGGCATTAAGGGTCAATAATATAATTAAGTGGTTCATTATCCAGCCTTTAATTTTATTTAGTTGGAAACAACTCCGGAGGAAGTTTATGTTAGACACAGATATGGAGTGTTTAGATAAAGATAAGAGACTGTTTAGTGAAGTAAGGGAAATTCTCCTGGTACTCACAAACGCAGAAAAGCGAGGCGAAAAACCTGACAGTCCATTAAAACAAATTGAAGCCATCGTGAAAGATGTGGACGATGAAGTTCTGTTGAATATATACCCGCGGCTCTTAAATGTTCTCCAGACTGCAACTACAAATGAACAGAATTGGGCTGACGATTATTTCACATTCATTTTGCGACTTTGTGAGCTGCTTAACAAAACCAGAACGAAAGTCAATCAAGATAACCCAACTGATAATGTAACTATCCCTTTGATACCCGCGTAAACAGCAGATTGCGTGAACGATTAGAGTTGAATTAGCTGACTGATCGCTCGTAAGCAAGCCCGTCGTATTTTACCTTTGTCTTAAATAATAATCCATTTAAAAAAAGAAAGAGGGAACGTAAAAGTTCCCTCTTTCTTTTTATTCTTTTTCGCTTACCTTGAGATGGAGGATTATTACTCCTACCACCTTTAGAAGGATCCCCAGTTTTACCAGGTAATTTTAAGGAGTACTTGTTCCTCCACTACCAGGTTTTCTCATGATCACCTCCCTAATCAGTATTATTTCAACCATCAGGTTGAAACTAACTTTATTTTAGGTCTACAGTGAGCAAATTGCAAATTGTAATAATATTAATTATCACTGCACAAACATCGGCATCACTGTTAAATCCTGCGTAAATGTGATTGATGGTGTTTGGAGAGATTTATATCTATACTTACTCGAGAGCAAGTATATTTTCATTAACTAGCAACACTTATGTGGCATCTCCATCCTAAAGAAACTCAAAAGCCCTTGGTTACTGGTTCAAATTAGATTACATTTGTCAGAGTTGGAGGAGGAAACGGGCGGGTTTAAGTCCGTATCTAGATCGGCTGCCACTTCCATCCTACTCCCCTCTGGATGGCGTAGCCTAAACCCGGAAATGGAAAGTGAGAGGCAATCATCAAAGTTTTTTCATTTGCTGCTTTATTCAATATAAGATTCCTTGTCGTTATAAGCTGCTCAGGTGCCATGTCAAAGGTTGTATGCCATTCCGGATGCTCAATATGAATGGGATGGATAAACGCATCAGATACACAAAGCAGTTGCTCTCCGTTTGAAAAGATGTCCACAACCATATGTCCAGGGGTATGTCCTGGTGCCGGAACTACACGAACACCCGGAACAATCTCTGCTTCATGGTCAACTAAATCCACTTGATATTGAATAGGAAGAAGGTTCTTGCGTATGAATGCAAGTTCGGGATTTTCATAAAGTTTCTCTGACTTTTCTGAAGTCCAGAAAGCCCACTCTTCTTTCCAAATCACATAACGGGCTTTGGGGAAAGCCTGTTTGCTCTGAGCATTGGTGTTCCCGCCGACGTGGTCTTCATGACCGTGGGTTAAGATTACAGTGTCTATGTCGCTATTCTCAATTCCTACAGTTTGTAGGTTTTGCTGGAGTCTTCCCGTATTTGGGGTAAAACTACCGGACCCCGTGTCTACGAGCACCTTATGGCTGCCTGTATTGATCATCACGCAGATGAATGGATCATTAAATGCCAACCACTGCTCTGGTTGAATATGGTGTTCTTTAAGCACCTGTTCAAGTAGGCCTTTCGGAGCGTTAGCGAAAAGGATAGTTGCAGGCGGTTTGATGAGTGGTGGTTCGTACCTAAAAACGCCATCGCTGATAACCATGCATTCAAAATCACCCACCTTGAAATGATAGACCTCATTGTTCACAGTGATGTTCCTTTTTTATGGCGTAAAATTTTCGCTCATGCATGGCATAAGGAAATACTGAATGCATAGCTTTTGGAGTCAAGGAATGGATGTAATGCCTATTCTATCTTTTTCCTTATCCAAACAGCAACGCAAGCCAGAATATAAGCGAAACAACCAACGGCACAAGAAGCTACCACGACCATCGGCAGAAATTCACCATCTACAAATGTCTTGATTAAGAAATAGAGTGTTACTAAAGTTGCGAGCACTGCTTTGAGGAATAACATCCAGACTGATATATTAATAATAGTTTTGAAAATATTTGGCATTTTTTACTCCTTTTAAAAGCTACCTGTCTGTATTCGTAGTTCATTCTGGTATTTTACGGTTGGGTTGACATGACAATGGAATTGATCTACTCCTCACGCACTTAAAGAAATAGTTAGGTCATAATACACCTCCTAGGCAACAGTCGCAGGCTCGTATTAAGTACTTGGAAGTAGGGGAGGGGCAGGGGGAATCATATACCGAAATTATGTTTATGTCAAAAAGGGGGACTTTTTTAGTCATTGAATTTAGAAAATGTAGCTACCAACACTACTGACATGGGCATCATTGTTAGGTCCTGCGTAAATATAGAAGATAGTTTTTGGACAGAATCGGTGTCTCTGATTCCAATATAATGGCCACGGTTATTAAGACATAGGCATCACTGTTCCGCAGTAGGTATAACTATATCGAAGAAAAAGGCTGCTCTTTATCAAGGGTGTAGTTGTAATAAAATATCTAACGTTGATTTAAGCTAAAAATAAGAATCAGTTTCAAGGAATCTTCCCTTCCCCTCTACACATTAATACCATTCAATCTGAATCGAAACAAGTAGGTTATTATATCTTAGTGGTAGCTAAAGTTTCTTCTATGATTGTTCTACTCAGACGCCCATCCCGCATTTGAAGTATCCCATCTGTTAAAGCGGCCATATTTAAATCATGGGTAACCATAATCCCAATTTTATTACGGCCTTTTACGCTGGTGACGAGGCTCTCAACCACATGCCGTCCGAGTTCGGAATCAA
>CAYHBE010000287.1:0-2948 GCA_964354765.1 uncultured Dehalococcoidales bacterium
CCAAGTGCAGTCTGCTGAAGACTTCGATGAGGTGGTGAAGGAAATCCGAGCGATACAGGCAGCACTGGTTATAGCTCCGCATACAAAGCCCTTCGGGATAACCTCTTCGCAGTGAAACCCCTCGATTTAATAAGTACACCCGAAATACCGTCTGATTGTGCCGTCCTGGTAATCGCCGGACCCAAACAACCACTGAATGATAATGAAAAGCAAATCATAGCAGAGTATTTGAAAACCAATGGATCGGTCTTCTTTCTAACTAATCCCGGAGCTCCAGCCGATATCGCCGAGCTTCTTGCACCCTGGGGTCTCAATGTTCTTAATGGTATAGCTGTCGACCCTGCGTCGTATTCGTCTCCTAATAAAACAACCCTTATTATCACGCGAGACCGTAACTCTTTACAATTGACAACCCTTTATTTCCCGGGCGCCACCGCGATTGTCCCGTTTGAAACCGTCCTTGAAAATATGGACTATTATCCAATGTTAATGACAACCACAGACGCCTGGTTGACCAAAGAATACGACCCAACCGGCAACCAGCAATACAACGCCGAAACAGATGTAAAAGGACCGCTATTTATAGGTTTTGTTGTATGGACAAAGGAGCCGACGGATGACACTACCTCGGCACCCGAAGGCCCGCATGTTGCGGTTATAGGTGATTCTGATTTTGCATCCAACGCCAATTTTATCAATGTGAATAATGGTGACCTTTTCGTTGGAATCATTAGCGGTTTTACAAACGACACTGAAGTAATCTCAATTCAGCGTAAGGTACTCCAAACCAGGAAACTCATACTCACGCCCGAAAAAGAGAATTTTCTCCGCATATCAAGTATTGCTCTGCTGCCGGCTATCGTCCTGGTAATCGGGGTCGCTATATGGTGGCGGCGGCGGAGATAAAAAGACTTAGCACAGGAGCATATTTTTGAAATTCAGAGCTATTATAGTTCTCGTGGTTATTGCCGCCGTCCTTGGCGTCACCTTGTATGCGGTCACGAGACCAGAACCGACATCACCCCCTGAAATCATCCCTTATATCTGGGACTTTGAAGAAATTTATGACCTGAAACACATAACTCTTGACATGCCCAGGCTCGGTTTAAGCGAAAGTTTCGTGCAGCAGGACGACAAGCAGTTTTATTTCGATGTCGAGAATGGCTCAATCGTAGACACGAAGAGATGGGGAGGAGGTATTCCTCTTCTGTTAAGCGGACCTCGAGCAGATAGAGTGCTCGTGAAAAATGCTACTGACGCGCTCCTGGCGGAATACGGATTTAACTCACCTAACCTTTCAATTAACCTTCTGCTGAAAGACGAGACCATATACGACATCGAACTTGGGAATGCCACCCCAAGCGGTAAGACATACTATATACGCCTTGCGGGATTGCGGGATATTTATACAGTCGATTCTACCTGGTACGACGTTATTACCCGCCTTGTCACCGAACCGCCATATCCACCGGCAAGTTTTATCTGCGAAAATGTGACGCTTAATCCTTTGGAAGGAAAGGTAAATCAGCCTGTTTCGATTACCGCAGAAATGGTCAATACAGGCGCAGTTACGGGTCAATTCAATGTTGAGCTGAAGGTAAACGGAGTTGTCGAGGCTACTAAGACAATCGAACTGGCGCGTAATCAAAGAACTATGGTGACCTTCACCGTTACTAAAGCTGCTCCGGATACATATTCCATCAGTATCGCGGGTAAAACAACGAGGCTTGTAATTAAGTGAGGCAGCTGAAGATGCAGCATGTAGGGGTGGATATTGTAGAAATCCACCGCATCGAGAATGTGATTGCCCGCTGGGGGGATAAATTCTTAAAGAGAGTATTTACCCCTGCGGAGCTCAGGAAATACGGAACCAAAATTTCTTCGCTAGCGGCACGGTTTGCCGCCAAAGAAGCAGTCTTTAAATCTTTAGGAGCCTGCGACGTTGGTATTAGCTGGCAGGAGATTGAAATCCTGGCAGAACCAAGCGGTAAACCGAACGTTATCCTGTCGGGCAAAGCAATGCGAACTGCCTATGAGCTCAATATTAAGGAGCTGGCGGTAAGTTTATCTCATTCTGAGGCGTACGCGGTGGCCTTCGTCGTGGGAATAACCGATTAGGCTCGCGCTCACCCTGTTTCCAGCACCCTCGTAAAATTCTTCCGTCGATTTCAAGAACACGGTCGGCGACTTCTCTGAGTGGTTTTGAAGTGTTTTCCCTGCCAAATAACGCAACCTCAACATTCTGCCCGTTATTTTTCACCTGTTGAATAGCGCCAACATAATCGCCGTCACCCGCGACGAGTATTGCCACGTCATAATTTTGTTTAAAGCTATGGGTTAGCAGATCGGTGGTAAGCATGATGTCTATCCCTTTTTCATACGGCGGCGTTCCCGGCCAGGCATTGGTATAAACCAGCCTTCCCAGCCTCATCTCCAGGTAAGGAACCTGCTGGACGCTGTTAATAAACTGCTGCTGGCTGCGGTAGCGCTCCGGCTCCTGCTTCATGCCGACGATAGCGTTGTAGTAATAGATTCGGATAAGGCGTCGCTTCTCCAGCAGTTTCTGGCAAAAACACCCGATATCAATATCCGTCCGGTGCAGATTACCTTTTAAAGAATGGTAAAGATTGCTGCCATCGATAAATATCATTACCCTATCCAGTCTATCCACAAAACCACCTGCCTAAAAATATATTTCACTATTTTAGCATTTTGTATATCCGCACAGCGGGCATTTATAGCATCCTTCTTCGTAAGCGAGCAGGCCGCCGCAATCCGGGCACTGCCCGGCTATATTACGCGCCAGTCCGTAATCGCCAGGTTTATTTCCAGCGGGTTCTGATTTAATATCAATGCCTGTCTCGGTTTCGACTGTTTCACCGCCTATATATCGCTCAAGGACGCTGGCAATGGCATCTGCGCAGGATAGCACCGATTTACCTGCTTCC
>CAYHBE010000288.1:0-2930 GCA_964354765.1 uncultured Dehalococcoidales bacterium
TTAATAATAATTTCATCTTACTCTCCAGATTATCAACTGTGAATCTTATGAAATGAAATGTACTATTTTATTACTTATTTGTCAACCCGAAAAATACGGAGTAAAAAGCGACCTGAATAGATTTTTCAAGCTATCTTTCAGAATAAATGGCTGATTATTAGTACGTTAGTCCTATACGATTTAGACGTCACATAGGATAATCTCCAATATGTAAAGAGGCTATCTCAACATTGACGAAGGGCTTAATATCAAGATAATATCTTAATAATATCCGAAAATGAATAACCGGAGGCACGAACGATAAATGTGGCATGACAAGTCCATACCCGAGGTCCTTAAAGAATTAAATTCAAGTTTAAAAGGATTGAGTTCTGAAGAAGCGGCACACCGGCTCGCGGCAGTCGGTCCCAATGAGATAAAGCAGGAGAAAAAGGTCTCACCATGGGCTTTGTTGCTCAGTCAATTTAAAAGCATACTTGTTATTATTTTACTGGTAGCAGTTGTTTTATCAGTTGTTATAGGGATAGTAAACTGGGAATCAGGCGCAGGCTTTCCAGAAGAAATTACCGATGCGATTGTAATTTTCGCCATCGTTATAGCGGTTGTTATTCTCGGTTTTATTCAGGAATACCGTTCAGAGAAAGCTCTTGACGCTCTGAAAAAAATGGCAGCTCCGACTGCTACGGTCATTAGGGATGGGATCGACAAGGAAATCCCGGCACGTGATTTAGTACCCGGTGATGTAATAATTTTGAATACCGGTGACAGAATACCCGCTGATGCACGCATTATCGAATCAGCAAACATTTCCACCCAAGAAGCAGCCCTTACCGGTGAGTCCACGCCAATTGAAAAAACGGTTGAGCTTATTCGCGGTGAAGATGTGCCCATCGGCGATCGTAAAAATATGATCTATACCGGCACGATTGTCACCTACGGAAGAGGGAGGGGTGTTGTTACTACCACCGGTATGCAGACAGAATTTGGTAAGATTGCTGCCATGCTCCAGGATGTGGAGGAGGAACAAACCCCATTACAGAAAAACCTGGATAAAGTGGGAAAATTACTTGGGATCGCATCACTGGTTATTGTGGCCATCGTCGTTGTTATCAGCATGGTCCGCGGACATAGCTTCATCGAAATGTTTATCTGGGGCGTAAGCCTTGCGGTTGCTGCGGTGCCTGAAGCCTTACCAGCGGTTGTTGTTATTTCCCTGTCTATAGGAGTACAGAAGATGGTCAAGCGGCACGCTTTGGTAAGGCGACTTTCCGCCGTTGAGACACTTGGCAGTACTTCTATCATTTGTTCGGATAAGACGGGTACACTTACACAGGACCAGATGACGGTCCGGCAGATATATGTTAATGGAAAACTAATAAATGTCACTGGCTCCGGATATGAACCAAAAGGTGAATTCTTTTTTAACGATAAGCCTATCGACCTTACGCAGGATTTGACAGTCAAAACACTGATGCTGGTTAATACACTGTGTAATGATACTCATCTGATAAAGACTGATGCGAAATGGGAAATTAAAGGAGATCCGACTGAAGGAGCATTATTAGTTGTCGCCAATAAAATGGGCATATCTCATGAAGAAGCGAACAATGAATCACCCAGGGTCGATGAAATACCCTTTTCTTCTGAACGTAAACAAATGACCACAATACATAAGAGTCCGCAAGGACAAATCGCATACTCCAAGGGAGCGCCAGAGGTCATTCTGGAAAGATGTTCTCACCTCTTGGAAAATGGCGAATCAAAGCAAATTACAGAACAAGACAAAGCCCGAATCCTCGATAACGCTCGCATAATGGCAGAGAATGCTTTAAGAGTCCTGGGTATGGCTTGCAAGCTTTCACCAACCCCACTGAGCGATAAAAAAGGATATGAGCAATCGATGGTGTTTGTCGGGCTTGCCGGTATGATTGACCCGCCTCGTCCCGAAGCCAAGGAAGCTATAAAATTATGTGAAAAAGCGGGCATTAAGTCAATTATGATCACGGGAGACCATAAGATTACTGCCAGCGCTATTGCGCGGGAACTGGGTATTTTAAAGAACGGAATCGCTATCACCGGCGCTGAACTGGATAAGCTGAGCACCGCCGAATATGAAAAAAATGTAGGAAATATCGAAGTATATGCCCGCGTTTCACCTGCTCATAAGCTCAAGGTGATAGAAGCTTTCGGTAAACGGGGTGACGTTGTAGCTATGACCGGTGATGGTGTTAACGATGCGCCTGCTCTGAAAAAAGCCGATATTGGTATAGCTATGGGTATATCCGGCACCGATGTAAGCAAAGAGGCGGCTGCGATGGTACTAACTGATGATAACTTCGCTTCCATTGTTGCCGCCGTAGAAGAAGGCAGAGGAATTTTCCTGAATATCAAAAAATATTTAATGTTCTTGCTTTCGGCGAATGTCGGTGAAGTGCTAATTATGTTTGTCGCCAGTCTCTTGGCAATGCCGTTACCTCTCGTAGCGATTCATTTACTCTGGGTTAACCTTACTACTGATGGTCTCCCGGCGCTGGCGCTTTCAGTCGATCCAAAAGATAAGGATATCATGGAAAGACCTCCACGTGATCCCAGGTCAAGCATATTTACGAAAAATGTTCTCGTAACTATCGCCGTTATCGGTATCATCATGGCGGTGACAGTGATTTCGATGTTTGTATGGAAACTCAGCACGGAAAACGGCTCATGGAGCGATGCGAGCGACATGTTGATAGAGGAAGCTCAAACTATGGTATTGTGCACCATGGTACTTTTTGAATTGTTTGTTGCTTTAGCCTGCCGTTCCGAAATTCACAGCTACTTCAAAATCGGACTATTCTCAAATAAATGGCTAATCTATGCAAATATTTCTTCACTAGCGCTTTTACTCGGTATTCTATACATACCTGCATTACAAGATCCATTCCACGTTT
>CAYHBE010000289.1:0-2929 GCA_964354765.1 uncultured Dehalococcoidales bacterium
CCGACCAACCCGAAGCCCGCCAGGCCATCTCCCGCCCACATGCCGGCGTTTGCTCCCATTGGCCCACCATAGAAGAACTCACCAATCGTCGTCCCCACGTCCGTCCCGTAAGGGTATTGCAGAAGGAGGTTCACGCCCCTTACGTGACTAAGGAATGTAAGCGGATGATCCCTAAAGAAATCGAAGTATTGGACGATCAATAGTTGCGGTACCGCAAAGGTGCGGAAGTGCACGACGGCGATGAACCACTTCGTTAGACTCGGGAAAGGAAGCTTGTCGACGACCAGCCCAAGACAGAGAAGCGCCGAAACGCCCAACGTGAATGCCGCGCTGCCATTCTCTCGGCTGCGCACAGACCATATATACAGGACGGGCAGCAAGCCCAACGCAACAACCGCCGTTTTGTTGCCCGCGACTCCGAAAAGAAAAAGGTAGCCTGTGCCTGCGACAACCACCAGCCATGACTTCCTAGTGAAGATGCCCAAAGAGAAAAAGAGAGGTAGAAAGAAACCGGCAAGCCACATCTGAGCATAGAGGCCCAGCCTCGTCCCCGATCTGGCAGCAACCTCACTCATCGCAAACCTGACACTGTAGATGTCTTCAATGTTGGCGAAACGAAAGACCGAGTGAAACGTCAGTATCAGGTAGCACAGGAGCACCACGAAGGACGCCGCTAGCGACAGCGATAGGAGGTTCGGAGGCACCTTAAACGCCCGGACACGCACCACAGGCATGAAGTAGATCAACTGGACGATGGAAAGGCCGACGAACATCACAAGGTCAAGGAGGAAGGCCTCTCCTAAGGGCAGCCTGGGCGCACTTGAGTAATAGGTAATGAACGTGGCTGGAACGAATATTACCAGATACTGAACCAAGAAAAGGAACTGGGAAGGCCGTGTTGGCACCACCGGCAACCAGAGCGACGGTAAAATGCTGATTACGCAACAAAAGATGAAGTGCCATATCGGGGGGCTGTCTGGGGAGAGACCCCAATCCGGGTAACGTGGTGCCACAAGCTGGATATAGGTCCAGTTAAACGTCGCCACGTATACGGCGACGCTGCCGATCAGATTCACACGCCGAAGACCCCGCCGCCCGGACATCAGCTGCCTTGCCCTTCAAAACCGACGTAACCGGTACTGTATGAGTGAAGGTCGACAACTCGGCACCTAGACACGTCGGAACCGGTCAAGACAAATACCATGCCCAGTCTGTGCTCGCTTTGGCCCTCTCTCCTCATTTGTTCGCTCGCCTACGGCCCGCAAAGCCGATTAGCGGGTCACTGGTTGCACACCTCCGCGCTGAAGCCGCGGGCCGCACGGACAATTACCAAGAAGTAGAAGGCGTACGCAAGCACGTTAAGGCCGCTGAACAGAGCTACACACTCGAGGAAGCCCAGGCCGGCGCGTTGCCCGCCGTAGAACGCCGCAAAGGGAACGGTCAGGCAGACGAGGTCGACGACGAGCTTCCACTCCTGCCGATCCACAACCAAGAGAAGGCGGCTGAGCGGGCTGGTCACCAGCGCCACCAACAGGTACGGCGAAAGCAACACCATCAACGTGCCCGCCTGCTGCCACTGCGCGCCGAAGACCACGCCGAACAGGAGTGGTGACAAGAGCGCAACAGGAAGATAGATCAGGACGCCGACGCCGGCCAAGTGCTTCGCTGAGGTCCAAAGCACCGACAACACCTGCCCGCGCTCGATCCGGGCCGCGCCCGCGATTCCCTCGTGGAAGACGTCTGCCACGCTCGCGCCTACGAGGCTTGCAGGCCACCCGGCCACCCGCATCACGAGGAGGAACTGGCCTGCTGTGGCCGTCCCGAACAGCGAAGAAACGATCGGCAGCGGCAACGCTACCGCGAGCGCGTCGACCAGCGAGGATGGCAGCACCAAAGCCGGGTACTTCCAGTTTCGGCGCAGCGCACTTCGATACCTATCGCTCCTGAACGGCGTGAGGCTGCCCCTTACGGCCGGCCACGCGACCCGCATCAGCTGCCCAATGCCAACCGCACGGCCCGCGATCTCCCCGAGCATCAACCCCAGCCAACCGATGCGCCCAACGCCCAGGGCCACGGGCACGGCCGCACGGCCGGACGCCTGGCCTACGAGCGCCCGGCCGATGGCTCCGAAGCTGGCCCGCCGCACGTGCCAGAAGCGCAAGCCGGTGAACATGCCGGTCGCAGCAAGGGCCACGACAGCACCAGCACTGCTGCTCCAGAGCGGCAATGCACCGTACGAGAGCAGGTCGAACCGGATCAAGGCGGCCATCGCGAGGCCACCCACCACCGACAACGCCAGCGAGAGCGTCAAAGCCACGGTGAGGAGGAGATCAGCGTCTGTATCGTCCGCCGCTGTTACGATCGCCAGGTCGTACCGCAGCCCTACGGCGACGCCGGCAAGCCCCACGAACGAGATGAACAACCCCAAGAGGCCGAGATCCTTAGGCGTATAGAGTCTAGTGATCACCGGGGTCGCAACAACGACCAGCAGCTGCGCCAGCGCGGTCCCACCGCCGAGCTTTGCGGTATTGACGATCCACCGGCTGGCCCCGAGCCTCTCGATGGCTGTGCGAAGGGTCATGCCTGCCCCGGCATCAGCGGCCCGCTACCTGTCCCGGCTGCAACTTGGCCGCCTCGTGGGCCTCGCCTAGGGGCGGCGAATCGCCGTTGCGCCTCCTCGTGGCACTCACCTCGCCTGCCGTGTCGAAAGCACGTCCTCGTAGTCGCGCAACCTAAGCTCGGCGATCGAACACCAGCTGAAATCCTTTGTCATCTTCACAGCTCCAGCGTCCCCAAGTTTCCTCCTCGTCTCGGCATTGCGAAGGCTCAATAGCGCACGGCACAGGTCGCCGACGTCATTGAGCCGGTACGTGATTCCGTTGCCCTCGATTCGCTCCACGGCTGCAAGCGTGTCGTTCACCACCACAGG
>CAYHBE010000290.1:0-2929 GCA_964354765.1 uncultured Dehalococcoidales bacterium
CACCGCTTTATGTTCGAGCCAGGTTGTTAATTAAACAGAGCGGCGAAATTAAAGAACAAGACCTCTTCCTCGGCGATGTTCCTTTAATGACTGCTAAAGGTACTTTTATTACAAGCGGTGCTGAACGTGTAGTGGTCAGCCAGTTGCTCCGTTCTCCCGGCGTATATTTCAGCGCCGAAGAAGACCCGACTACCAGTGCGACGCTTTGCCACGCTAAGCTTATCTCAAACAGGGGAGCTTGGCTGGAATTCGATACCGCTACTTCAGACGTGATGTCGGTTAAAATCAATGGAAAACGGAAAATAGCCGTCACTACGTTACTCCGAGCGATAGGCTACGGCGACGATAAAAAAATACTCAATCTTTTTACAAAGGAAGATAATTCGAGCAACCGTCACTTTATTAAAGCGACCCTGGACCGCGATCCCAATATCCATGAGGCATCAGACGCATTACTAGATATTTATCGCAAACTAAGACCGGGTGATCCTCCCAGTCTCGATAACGCCGAAAAATTGATAGAGAACCAGCTTTTCAATGCTCAACATTACGATCTTGGTGTTGTCGGCCGTTATAAGTTGAATAAAAGACTAGGATTGGAAGTTCCTGAAGAGCAGCGTGCTCTTACGAGAGAAGATATCCTGGAAATTATCCGGCACATGATAATGATTAATAACGGTGATGACAAAGGCGATGATATCGACCATCTCGGCAACCGCCGCATCCGCACCGTTGGTGAATTGATTCAAAATCAGTTCCGTATTGGTTTGTTGAGGTTAGAGAGGGTAGCCAGGGAACGTATGAGTACCATCCCGATCGAAGTTGCCACTCCGACGGCCCTGGTAAACACGCGGCCGGTAGTTGCAGCTATCCGCGAGTTTTTCAGCAGCTCACAGCTTTCACAATTTATGGACCAGCCTAACCCTCTCGCCGAGCTTACTCACAAACGCCGTCTGTCTGCAATGGGTCCCGGTGGACTATCGCGTGAGCGGGCAGGTTTTGAAGCGCGTGATGTGCATTACTCGCACTACGGGCGTATTTGTCCTATTGAGACCCCGGAAGGTCCTAACGTCGGTCTAATCGGTTCGTTAGCCATCTACGGAAGAGTGAATCGCTATGGATTTATTGAGACTCCTTACCGAAAGGTTGTTAAGGAAGTCGATAGTAAGAGTAAAACGCTTACAGGATTAACTGTCCGCGAGCCTGTCAAGGATAGCAAAGGCAGCATAATTGTGGATTCTGATGCGGCTATCACTCCTGAAATAGCCGAAAAATTAAACAGACTCAAGAGGATGATAAAGGTTACACCTTTTGTATCCGACGAGATTGTCTACATGTCCGCCGATATGGATGAGAGATATGTCATCGCGCAGGCAAACGTTCATCTTAACGATAAAAATCATTTTGTTGAAGAAAGAGTTGAAGCCAGGGTGGGTGGCAGCTATATACACGAAGCGCGTGAGAAAATCGACTATATGGATGTGTCTCCCAAACAGATATTCTCAGTTGCGGCAGCTCTTATTCCCTTCTTGGAGCATGACGACGCTAACCGTGCTTTGATGGGTTCCAACATGCAGCGTCAGGCTGTACCCCTTCTTCGTCCGTCAGCTCCAATTGTTGCCACCGGTATGGAATCAGAAGCCGCGCGACATAGCGGGCAGGTGCTTATAGCAGATAATCCCGGTATAGTGACTTCAGTGACGAGCAATGAAATAGTCGTTAAGCGCGATGATGGCGAACTCGATCTTTATCCATTGTTAAAGTTCGTCCGAACCAACCAGGGGACATGTATTAACCAAAGACCCATTGTCAGCAAAGGCGATCGGGTTGACCGTGGACAGGTCCTTGTGGACAGCTCTTCAACCGAGCAAGGGGAGCTGGCTCTGGGGCAAAACCTCGTTTGCGCTTTTATGAGCTGGCGGGGTTACAATTATGAAGATGCAATTATCATTAATAGTCGCCTGGTTGAAGATGACGCCTTCACTTCGATACACATCGAAAAGTACGAGGTGGAAGCAAGGGATACCAAACTCGGTCCGGAAGAAATTACACGTGATATCCCGAATGTGGGTGAAGAAAGCCTGCGTGAACTGGATGAAGAAGGTATTATCCGGGTCGGAGCTAAAGTTGGACCCGATGATATTCTAGTCGGTAAGATTACCCCTAAAGGTGAAACCGAGTTATCAGCAGAAGAAAAACTACTCCGTGCTATTTTCGGTGAAAAAGCCAGGGAGGTTAAGGATACCTCGCTTCGGGTCCCACATGGTGAATGGGGCAAGGTTGTTAATGTTAAGGTATTTACTGGCGATGAGCTACCGGCTGGTGTCAATAAGTGGGTCCAGGTCTGGATTGCCCAAAAGCGACCTGTTTCGGTGGGTGATAAACTAGCAGGTCGGCACGGCAACAAGGGTGTCGTCTCCATTATCGCTCCTAAAGAAGATATGCCATTCCTACCGGATGGTACGCCTGTTGACGTTGTTCTCAATCCTATTGGCGTGCCTTCTCGTATGAACATCGGTCAGGTATTGGAAACTCATCTCGGTTGGGTGGCTCAGCTGCTTGGTTTCAAAGTCCTTACGCCGGTATTTGATGGTGCGGACGATATCGATATTGAAGACGGACTCGCCAGGGTATGGGCTGCACAAAAAGCCGGAGCGATAAATTTAGATCCGGATAACCACCAGTCCGAACCGGATTGGAAAATTGTACGTGCCTGGGTAGACGGGCACGGCTACGATGGTAAAAGGTTACTTGATGAAAAATACCGTGGGCAGGCGACGGACATCTGCAAGAGACTCTGGTTGGAAACAGAGTTCGAGATTGCTGCAAAAAAATTATCCGCAAACGAGTTGGCAGAAGCCATTCGTAAGGTTAAAGTCGATAAAAATCTTGTCCCTCCGACAACCGGTAAGTATGTGCTTAGAGATGG
>CAYHBE010000291.1:0-2928 GCA_964354765.1 uncultured Dehalococcoidales bacterium
CAACTCTTGCCCGGAAACAGTTGGATGGTCCCTCTCCTCTTAGCCCTTTATCAAAGTATATTTTCGAGAGCCAAACTGCTCCAATTCCAGACGAGATTCGCGAGTTAGCAAAACGGCATATCCTGGATTCTTTAGCTTCTATCGTTGCGTGCTCTCAGTTGAAACCAGCCCAACTTGCCCGAGATTTTGCCTTATTTAATGGTGGAGCAGCCAATACAGCTCATCTTCTTGGAACCAGTATAAAAACAACTTTACTCGATGCGATTTTCGGCAATGCAATGACCGCTCATGGGGCAGAGATCAATGATTTCTGCCCTTCTGCTTTTGTGCAGCCCGGCCCACCGGTTGTATCTACCGCAATGGGCTTTGGTGAGACTTTCGGAGTTTCCGGTGAGCAGTTATTGAGAGCAGCCGTTGTTGGATACGAGATTTCATGTCGTTTACCAAAAGCTCTCGGTATCCGTAACCTTCAAGACTTTGGATTGTCGTCACACGGTGTCGGTCCTACGTTTGGCTCCGCGGCGGCAGCGGCATCTCTTCTTAAATTTCCTCAGGAAAAGATCGGAGATATGTTTGGGTACTGTGTCCAGCAGGCGTCCGGTTCTTATGAGTGGCTGCGAGATACCGAACACCTCGAGAAAGCTTTTTTGTTTGGCGGAATGCCAGCTCGCAATGGAGCTTACGCGGCGCTGCTCGTTTATCACGGTTTCACTGGTGTCAAAGACCCATTCGAAGGAAGTCCCGGATGGCTTGAAAGCTGCATTTTTGTTGGCAAAGATTCTGACATGGACAAGCACAAGCTCGTGTACAAGCTCGGTGAAGAGTTCGAGCTACCCCTGGTGGGGTATAAGCGCTATCCTGTCGGAGGACCTATTCAAGCCGGTGTTGAAGGGCTTTTAACTCTCACCAAGGAAGTCAATCGCAGCGAAATCGTGAAAGTAACCGTCAAGATGCCCGGGAACAGAGTAGGTTCTTTCTCAAATGCCGAGATGCCAGCCCTGAACTTGAGGTACCTTTCCGCCGTCATCCTGGAGGATGGTGAGTTGACCTTCCAGATGGCATCATCGCACGAACGTATGGGAAGTCCATCTATCAAACAGAAAATGGAGAGTGTCACTCTGATTCATGACCGTGAACAGGAAAGAGAACCCAGGGTAGAATCTGCGATTATAGAAGTGACCTTGAAAAACGGAGAGAAAAAGCAGACCTACATCGAACACGTGCTCGGATTTCCCGCATATCCAATGAGTCGCGAAGATGTTCATTCTAAGGCGATGGGTCTATTGGGACCAATACTCGGAACCGAACAGTCAGAATCGCTTGCAGAGTTGATTTGGAATTTGGAAAAAGTTGATGATGTTCGATCGATTATTCCTTTAATGATCCCACGCAAATAAGGTCTTCGTGTTTGTGAAAGAAATCTTGACCTGACTTCGCCCATAATTTATACTGAACTCACAAAACGCAGGAGGTGCGCCGTGCCTGAAATTGAAATAGGGAAGGTAAATGACTTTTTCGCCCGGCCGGTAGTGGCAGGAATTGAGCTCACAGCGCCGCTCAAGGTGGGGGACATTATTCACATTCACGGGCACACCACAGAGATCACCATGACCGTGCAGTCAATGCAGATCAACAATGTCAATGTCCAGGAAGCTAAAGCTGGCGACGCTGTCGGAATTAAGCTAACCGATCGAGCTCGAAAAGGTGATGTTGTCTATAAGGTGACCACGTAATTATTCAAAGAGAGATTTGAATCCCTCTCTGTCTTCCTCTGTCAAAGGGAGAAGTAATCACACTATGTTCTTCAGCAGGTTCGCCATTTCAATCGCATTAGTGGCAGCATCGAATCCCCGGTTGCCCTGCTTTGTCCCAGCTCGTTCGATAGCCTGTTCGAGCGAGTCGGCCGTTACAATCCCATAAGTGACCGGCATCTGGTAATCGAGACCTAATTTAGCAATTCCCTTGGTCACTTCGGTAGCAATATATTCAAAATGCGGGGTAGCGCCGCGGATTACTGTTCCAAGGCATATAATGGCATCATATTTTTTTGTTTCTGCCAGTTTCTTGGCTGCAATGGGAATTTCGAAGGAACCAGGAACCCAGGCAATATCAACATCCGCTTGTGCGACTCCGTGTCGTTGGAGGGCATCCTGAGCGCCTTCAAGTAATTTCTTGGTGATGAACTCATTAAACCTGGAAGCAACGATCGCGAATTTTAATCCTTTACCTACCAGCATGCCTTCAAATAATTTTCCCATGGAACCCCTCCTTATTATTTATGAATACCCCATCCATCCAATATCAACTATCAAATCTCAAGTATCAATCAATTGTTCGACAGAAATCGATATCTTGAGTATTGATGATTGTCTATTTTTTACTGGTCTTCTTCTCCTTCTGATTGTTTACGATACCGAGCTGATGTCCCAGCTTTTTCTCCTTGGTCTCTAGATAATCAATATTATAAGGATTAGGCGGGCAGATAATAGGCACCTGTTCCGCAACCTCGAGGCCATAACTCTCCAACCCGATGATTTTCTTGGGATTGTTGGTTAAGAAGCGTATCCGATGCAAGCCAAGGTCTGCCAGGATTTGAGCTCCAATGCCATAATCCCTGAGATCGGGTGCAAATCCGAGCTTTACATTCGCCTCCACTGTGTCCAATCCTTTGTCCTGCAGAGCATATGCTTTAATTTTATTATGCAGGCCTATACCGCGACCTTCTTGCCGCATGTATAAAATTACCCCCCTGCCTTCTTTTGCTATCATATCCATCGCCATATCGAGCTGTTCGCCGCAATCGCACCGCATACTGTGAAAAACATCACCTGTCAAACATTCGCTGTGGACACGAACGAGTACGGGGTCGCTATTTTTCAGCTCTCCCATCACTAATGCCAGGTGTTCATCCGCATCGATATCGCTTTT
>CAYHBE010000292.1:0-2927 GCA_964354765.1 uncultured Dehalococcoidales bacterium
TCTCTTACACACTCGAATTTTAATACATTTTTATAGTATTTTTGAGACAAGCTCGTAAGGTCGAGGGAAGTTTATTTATGACAATTCAACTCGCAAATGGCTAAAATTTAAGTAGTACCTATTCTGTTGTTTTTGTTAATATCAATATTATAGCTAAGATACTTAGCTATACTTATATAGTTAATACTTGAATTAATTAAACATATACGCTTGTTGACAAGAAATATCAACGTAGTCTAAAATTTGCGCAGGTTATTTTGTTGCCTACTCATAATCGTTCACCAAGAAAGAATTTATTACCTATTTCTAAAGTAAGTCGTATTATTCTCAAAACCATACTTGAGTTCAGCGGAATTAATAGAGCTAAGCGAAATAAACAGGTCCAGGGAATCAGTCACGAAGATATTTTAATATGATTAGAACGCATGGGGATTTTTGTATTATTAAAGCGATGTTAACGATGGAGGTTGAAGATGACTACATCTGCGGCGAATAAGATAGAGACATTTGTGGCTGAGGCGACCAGAGCGGGGAGTGTGGTTTACCAGGCAAAGCCTGAAGATGTCAGCACCTATATTCTCGACGTCGCTAAAAAACATAATATGAAAAATGTTGTTAAGTCAAAATCGCTGCTTGCTAACCGGATAGGATTGAGAAAAAATCTCCAGGATAAAGGGCTTGAAGTTAAAGACACTGATATTGGAGATTGGCTTGCTCAATCGAAAGGCGCAGGCAAACAATCGAACAAAGATCCTGAAAAAACTTTTGAGGAAGCGCGGTTGACATTAAGAGAACTCTACATCAATGCAGATATTGGCATTTCAGAAGCCCAGATTGGCGTGGCAGAGACCGGGACATTGATCTTAGCCAGCAACGAGGGTAATGATAGACTTGCTTCCCTTCTTCCCAAGCTTCACATAACGTTAATTGATCGGCGAAATTTCGTTGCGATGTGGGAAGAAGCTATAATGAAAATGAGGGAACTATATAAAGACAAGAACGGTTGGCGACTGCCCAGTTTCGTCACTTATCTTACTGGCAGGAATACAACAGGCGATATCCCGGGTGCGATGCGTGCGCGGGCACAGGGTCCGGAAGAAGAGCATATTGTAATCGTGGATATTCCGTAACCTTTTTGGGACGTATAAGAGCAGGTAGATTGTATTTTGAGGTGAACAATGAGTAAAGAGATGAAAACACGAGTACACAATGCTCTTAACGACAAGAATTTGCAGACTGCTTTCTCCCGGCTCAGGACACCGGCGGCAAGACCGTACCGGAGGATGATGAATGCCCAGTACAATTTCGAGGGTCTACGCAAAGACCTGCGGCAGGTAAAAGAGAGATGCATTGCTGAATTGCCTGAGCTGGTCGAGCAATTTAAGGCGGTTGCCGCCAGGGCGGGCACGGTTGTTTATGAAGCCAAAGATGCTAAAGATGCCAACAGATACGTTGAAGAGTTAGCCAGGAAAAATAATGTCAAGACTATCGTTAAGTCAAAATCAATGCTCACCGAGGAGATCGGACTAAGAGAACACCTTGAAGAGAATGGGATCAGGGTAACGGAAACCGATGTTGGGGAGTGGATTGTCCAGCTTGCTGGAGAAAAACCCTCGCATCTGACCGGCCCCGCGATACATAAGACAATCCAGCAAATTGCCGAGCTGTTCTCAAAAGAAGGCGGTCAAAAGCTTCCACCAGAACCCCAACCGTTATTGGATTTTGCCCGTAATACCTTAAGGCAGCGTTATATCGATGCCGACATGGGTATTTCCGGCGTCAACTATGCCATCGCCGAAACCGGCAGTGTTGTAATTGTTACCAATGAAGGTAACGGTTGCATGTCGACGACCATGCCGAGGGTGTATGTAGCTCTGGTCGGTTATGAAAAGTTTGTAAAAAATTTCGAAGACGCGTTGGCTGTTCAAAGACTGCTGGCTCGCAGCACCATGGGCATGAAAGTAACCGTCTATCATTCGATAATTTCAGGTCCCAGCCGGACCGACGCAATACCCTCGCAATCACCGCTAAGTGGGCAAGGACCAAGAGAATTTCATGTAGTCCTGGTGGACAACGGGCGTTTGAAAATGAGGGATTCGGATATCTTCCGCGAAGCGCTCTACTGTATTAAATGCGGTGCCTGTTTGAATTCCTGCCCGGTCTTCGCTTTCCTTTCCGGTCAAACATATGGTTACATTTATCAGGGTGGTATCGGAGCTATTTTAACTGCCTTTTTGCATGGTATGAACGAAGCCAAAGACGTTGCCGAACTCTGTATGGGTTGCATGTCATGCAAAGAAGTATGCCCGGTGATGATCGATACTCCACAGATGATTTCACGGTTGAAAGCAATGATTGTCGATGAAATCGGACAATCCTGGAAGCGGAAAGCAATTTTAGGTGGAGTACTAAAACATCCAGGTCGTTTGAATGCAGCTTTGCGTTTGGCTCCTTTTATTCTGAAGCCGTACACTGATAAAGACTCTATGATGCGCAGACTACCGGGTCCTTTGAAGGAAGTGACAGAGGAGTTAAGTTTTCCAGCCTTTTCGCGTCGACCTTTACGCAAACGTTTGAAGAAAGCTGCGGGTACTGCAACAACAAAACAACCTAAAGTGGCAATCTATGCGGGATGCGTTACCGACTATGCTTATCCTGAGCTAGGTGAAGATGCCCTGGCGATTCTAACCGAATACGGCGCCGAGACATTTTTCCCCGGTAAACAGACCTGTTGCGGAGCGCCGGCGTTATACAGCGGCGACACAAAGACGGCATTAAGCCTCGCTAAAGAAAATATCAAAGCGCTCGAGGGAAAAAAAGCCGACTATATTGTTACGTTCTGTCCCGGCTGTGCCGCCATGCTGAAAAAGGAGTACCCTTCTCTCACAGTTAAAGAACCGGAATGGAACCGCCGAGCTAAGGCTCTT
>CAYHBE010000293.1:0-2927 GCA_964354765.1 uncultured Dehalococcoidales bacterium
TGGACGTAGCTAATATCTGGTTAGCATAAGAGTCTCTGCCGTGACTACTCCGCCGATAACGGCAGATATCAAGCAACTAATTGCGATCATTCCCACGCTGGCATTGATCATTCCAAATGAATTAGCTGAAATTTGAACGATCAGGCTTGAAAATAGTCCAATAAGAGAGCCAGTTCCGGCGCATAAAAAGATGATGAGCCGATTCTCTTGTGATTTTCCATGCCGTTTCCAGAGGAAGTATAGAATGTGGGCGGTTAAACAAATTGTAAATCCAACGATCGAACCGGCAATAATTCCAAAGTTCTGGTACGATTCGTTATCCATTAGATTGAGAGGGAATTCGGCTGAGGTAGTCGCAATGAAGCCAACGAGAGCTCCATATCCGATACATAAAATCCACCTCATCAACGCCGCAAACGAGATCTTTCTTCCAAATATCACAGGAGTCATTATAGCATTATCAAGTAAGTCCAGAAACATGTCATGTCATACAATGGATTTTGTGACCATGTAATAATAATAGAAAGTCTGGCGGGTAATTTGGGTGATTCGAATTTATCAGGACTAACAGCTTATGGCGAGAACTATAGCGATGTACAATTGTATGACTAGGCTGATTGTATTTTAAATTGGACTAGAAAAGGTAAGGAAATCTATTGCTATTTTGATAATTACCAGGCTGGATATGCTGTGCAGGATGTTCTGCAGCTAAGCTTGATGCCTGGGAAAGGCTGAAATTTAAAGTCCAGGGTATTGACTCTAACGTTACGTCATAGTTGATGATTGTAATATGAAAGCGTACACGATAAAGAAAATGGCATGGCTGGCGGGCGTCAGCGTGCGGACACTGCATTATTATGATGAGATTGGGCTTTTAAATCCCGAATACCGGCGTGAAAACGGCTACCGTTACTACGGTGAAAATTCGGCTGCCAGGCTTCAGCAAATAATGTTTTTCCGCGAACTCGGTTTTAAAATCGATGATATTGGCCGCATCATGTCACGCCCGGATTTCGACTTAATAGAAGCCCTCGAGTCGCATAAAAGCCTCCTTGTGAAAAAAGCCAGCCGTATAGATGAGCTTATCAACACGGTTGAAAAGACTCTAAAGACACTGAAAGGGGGATCGAAAATGAAGATCAGAGAATTTTATGAGGGATTTAGTGACGAGCAAATAGAACAATATCGTAAAGAAGTACGACAACGCTGGGGAGAAAAAACTCTAGACGATAGTGAAGCTCGGGTTATAGGTATGGGAAAAGAAAAATTTGCTGCTATGCAGGCAGAAGGAGGAGCTATATTTCAGGCTATCGCCGACAACATGAAAAAAGGATTCGACAGTCCGAAAGTGCAAAAATTGGTTGACAGGTGGCGTAACTGGCTGGAGAACTTTTCGCATTATTCAGACGAAGCAGTGCTAGGACTGGGTCAAGCTTATAACCAGGATGAAAGATTTGCCAGGTTTTTTAAGAAAATTAACAAGGACCTGCCAGAGTTCCTTACAAAGGCAATCGAGTATTATTTTAGGAAGACCTAGCACACGATTTAATTGATAGGAGGGCTATGACTGGCTTCTCTTTGCTTGTATAAGTAAGCCGATGAGTAGAAGCTATTCATATCTTGTAATTTAGTGGCATTACGTATGTATATGTTATGCTAGGCAAACGGGTATATCCGTTAATGAAATTGAGGACTGGATAATTGAGTAAGCTATTTGTGGAAAAAGCTAAAAAATACATCGAGATGCTTTGCAGTGTAACACCTAACCGCCGAACTGGTTCGACCGGGAATCGGTCGGCAATACAATTCTTTTCGAGGATGATAAGCAGTTGGGATTATGAGGTTGATACTACTCCTTTCGCCTGCCTGGACTACGAGGCAGGCTCAGCTGCTTTGAAGTCAGGAAAAGACAGCTTTGAAGTTTTTATCAGTCCCTATTCTAACGACTGTCATGTATCAATGTCACTAGTTACTGTGGAGACGGTTGCTGAACTTGAAAAAATCGAATGTAAAGGGAAAATTCTATTAATGAAAGGCCAAATTTGCTCCGAGCAGCTGATGCCGAAGAATTTTGTCTTTTATAATCCAGACCATCATAAGCACATTTATGCACTGCTCGAAGCTAAAATGCCGTCGGCGATTGTGACGGCGACATCCCGTAAACCGGAGCAGGTAGGTGCGTTATACCCATACCCGCTCATTGAAGATGGTGATTTCAATATTCCTGTTGTTTACTGCACTGACGTGGTCGGTGAAAGTATAGCAGAGAAAAGCGGGCGGATTTTTAGTCTGTCAGCAGAAGGTAAACGCATTCCAACGACAGCATCTAATGTTATTGCCGCGACGCACCATAGTACCAACCAAAAAATCGTCGTTTGTGCACATATTGATGCCTACGGAAACTCACCTGGCGCGCTGGATAATGCCACTGGTACCGCGGTGTTGTTACTATTTGCTGAAATGCTTAAAGCGAGGAATGTGAAGCAGTGGATTGAGATGGTTGCTTTCAATGGTGAGGATAACTACAGCGCCGGCGGACAGATGGATTATATGCGGCGTTATGGCGATGAACTTAGCAAGATTGCATTGACGATAAATATCGATGATGTGGGGTATAAAAAGGGAAAAACAGCCTTCTCACTGTACTGCTCTCCAGATACTCTTAAGAAGCAGGCTGAGGCGGTATTTAACAAGTATCAAACTATCACTCGAGGAGAAGACTGGTACCAGGGTGATCACATGATTTTTGTCCAGCAAAATATACCGACCATAGCATTCACTTCAGACCAGGTTTCGGAGTTAATGGCTAATATCACTCACACGTCTGCTGATGTTCCGGATAATGTAGATTGTGAACAACTGGTGGCACTGGCAGAAGCATTGACTGAACTGGTTGTTTGACTGGTTAATGTGATGAGGTCAGATTT
>CAYHBE010000294.1:0-2926 GCA_964354765.1 uncultured Dehalococcoidales bacterium
ACAGATGGAAATAACCAGTTAGCTCCCCTCACATGGCAAGAAAGCTCGGTTACGGTGTCGGTCGCGAAGGTTACAATAACGCGGCCGTAACCGGTAGCAGTGATTCTCTCGATATCAGAAAAAGACACTGTCTTTGCTTTGAATAAAGCCTCATCCAGGACCTTTTGAGCGGATTCGGCGCTCTCTGCGCCGGTAGGTATAATGCTGTAACAGACAATCTTATTATCGTTGAGAAGGACAGCTTTTGCGGTTGAAGAACCGACATCGATCCCGGCTGTAAGCACCACACCCTCTTTTCAGGGAATAAAGATGCCCTATTATATAACACTCGACGGGAATAATGGCAATCTTGACTTTGTTCTCACCATATCATGACTTTCTCCCCTCCTTTTCACCAGAGAAATATATGTCTTGCCGATATATTTTAGAATATTTATTAGAAATATACTGGCAAAAATAAATACCATTAACGATATTATGTATAACTGCATAGTTGGCAGTCATATCTAAAACTAACAAAGAGATGTTAGGTCTATAAGTTGTCAGGATACATTTAAGTTCTACAAGGCCAATTAGGCTACAACGCCTAACGCAACCATCCAGTCCGAAAAGAAGAAGGGGAGTACAAGGTAGTACCCCCCTTCCAGTTGATCGGTAAAACTGACTTAACTTAAGTGTTACTTCTTACCAGTATGAACTACAATGCTTCCCCCACCAATTACCTGGTCTGATACGTTGTCGTATACAACTGTCTCATTTCCTTCATTATCTTCTGTCCAGATCTTGATGCGGAAAGTGTCTGCATCGCCAGCCCCTGTACCATCACCAGCCCAAATCTGGAATTTGTATTCTCCAGCACCATTGATAGTCCCAATCCCCTTGTATTTGGCATAATTTGAACCAGTCACTACCAACCATTCATAGCTAGTACTCTTGAAGTTGAGATTACCGACTTTGAACTGGAACTCCGTGTTACCTGTGGGCACAATAGCATTTTTCAGGTATTTGGATACGAAGCCAAAGGTAGCTTTTCCAGTCAAAGTAGTATCAGCGGCATAGGCTCCGGCAGGAGACATAATCCAACCACCGCCGGTCACGAAGCCAGCAGACGGGTCGTAGACTACCAATAATCCTGAACTTGTATACTGGCAACAGTCACAGATCACTACCTTCACATCGACGTTGTACACATTCGGTGTAAGGGCAACACTAGTACTGGCTAATCCGCCTGCTATAGTGTTTACTGTATAATCGACGCCATTAACACTAAAAACAACCGGTATTCCACTACCATCGCTGCTACCGCCATACACTAACTGAGCACTCAAAGTAGCTGGTGATTGAGTTGGATCACCCTGGATAAAGTTGATTTTAGTAATGTTGATCACCTTATCTGTATTGGACTCCCAGAATCCGGTCCCGTTACAACCGACAATTACGGGGCCATGAGCATATGCAACACCAACCTGAGTAGTAGTGTTGCAGCATACCTTTGAGCCAGCCAGACTTGTCCAAGTCGTCGGTGCCCAAGCACCTAAAAATATACCTTTGTCCGCTAGAGTATTATTACATATAACATTATTCTCGCTTGGATGCCCGAGAGCTATCTGTTCATTAGTATACCCATCGTAGACGGAAATGCCAGCCCAGTGACCTGTGCTGCCAAGTGCAGCGATGGTGTTATTCAGAATAGTGTTGTTGCTGGAATGCCAGATATATACTGCATGCCAGACGTCACTGAAAACACAGTTCTTAACCGTGTTGTTGTCGGCACCGAGGCTATTCGGGTCCCCAGGAGCGACCCCACCAATCAACACGCCGGATCCGTTGTAGCCGCTAGCCGGTGTGAAACAGTGCGCTTGGATTGTGAACCCCTCTATAGTGACGCCGGGTTTGACTATCATAATGGCATTCGGCGATGCCGAGGTGCCCGGGTTGAAGCCGCCCGTCTGAGCTGTTCCCGATGGACCTATCCACTGTCCACCGGTAAGACGCTGAATCCGCCACCAATCCATCCAGGCACCGAGGGTGTTCTGGATGACCGTGTTGGCCGGATCAGGGTCAACCGCCTTGATGGTCAGGTTGGCTTTCCAAACCACGATACCCATGGCAGGATAAGTACCTCCCCAACCTGGAACTGCGATATTGATCTTAGGATCATAGGTTCCTGGATAGACATTAATAGTATCGCCGGGATTGGAAGCGTTGATGGCAGCCTGAATTGTAGTGAAATATGCGTCCGGGCACTGTACTCTATCGTCATCTACAGTCCAAGTAGTTGTTGCAACTATAGGAACTACTTGATTCCAAATGCGGACTTCATCGATAAGACCATTGAAAGGCCATATTGCACCACCATATTGTATGGCACCAATCAGCGTGTTCGTGGTTGGGTCCGCATAGGTACCACTATACGCGAGTGTATTTACTTCAATGCTGTCAACAAACAATCTTACATTTGAGCCGTTCCAAGTCGCTGCTACATGGTGCCATTGGTTGTACCAGTCATCGCTAGGAATGTTCCAATATGTTCTTCCCAAATTTGTGCCGTTACCAAAATCAATGAATAGTTGACCATGAGTATCTCCGAAACCATCATCGTTCCATAAAAAGAAGTCAAATCCAGTGTTTGAATAGAATGTTACCCAATTGCTGATTACTCCGCCCCATTGTTCAGCAGTAGGTTTGATCCAGGCTTCCAAAGTTACTCCAGATGTGAGGGAATTATCAAGAGTAGATCCGCAATCCACATATACATTACTACCGTTAAAACTTAGGGACTGCCCAACAATACCAGGAACGTATATTACGCTCCCATATACTGTGCCATTGTTTCCATTCCCACTACTGTCTAGTGCATTTCCTTCAAAATGCCAAGAGCCAACAAGTGGACCTGCAGCTACTGCAGGTGATGCCATAGGGATAA
>CAYHBE010000295.1:0-2912 GCA_964354765.1 uncultured Dehalococcoidales bacterium
TTCTGTTCCTGCGGGTTTCGGACACCCCCTGCTCTTGCCGCTCACTGCCGGGCTGAGAGTCCGTCCGCTCTCATGGCCGCGTCACAAGCGCCAAGGCTTCCCGTTCCCCCTGACGTCCATTCCGGGCCATCATCGCGTCCATCTGGCAGAACTGTGCGCTTCAACCACCGTTTCAGCATCCCTCGCCTTCCCCGCAGCCTCGGCTCCAGACTCCTGCACAACCTGAACTCATTGTTCGCTCTTCCCTACCGTCTCCTCCGCCTCATTGCGAGGCGATACGTCCGTCAGTCCGCACACGTCGGAAATCAACACCCACACGTTGGACAGCTTCATATCCGCATCTTCAGGAAAGGAGGCATTTCCAAACGAATCGGAACCGCTCATCAGTCGAAGGAGGCACACTATGCCGAACGACACGCTCGAACAGCGGCGCGCACGATTGAGAGCATGAAGGTCGTGCTGACTATGGGACTGAGCGGATACGACTCGTCCTGCCACGTGGGCCCAATGGGCCAAGCGATGCTTGGCCCCCGAAGTCAAAGTGCCCTTCCCTTCCGTTTGAGGTTGATGTAGTATGTGCAATGGCGCGCGATGGTGTCGCCTAGCGCACGCCGTGCTTGACGAAAGACGAGTCGCTTTATTCGCCGAATTGCCAATGGCGTCATCGCAGAGAATCAGGGAAAAACAACGGGTGCGGGCGATCTGAGAGTCGCCCTATTCCCAAGCAAGGATTCGCGGGTTCGAATCCCGTCACCCGCTCTCACAGCCAAAAAAAAACCATCCGGCCTCCGATGGGAGGCCGATACCGAAAGGGAATCCTTTCTTCGGAGGGTTAGAGCGCATGCTCTGGCCCTCTTGCTTACCCCCATCCGGCACATCCAAACGCTCTCTGCCGTCGCGCGTTCTCGTCCCTCATCAAGACAAAGAATAGTGGCGCGCGCGCCCAGCTCGGCACACACAACCGCCGGCTCCAAGAGATGAAGCCGGCATCTCGATATCATCCTAGTAATCTGGCGAACTCATATTCCTCGTGCCAGGGCACCGCAGGAGAGAGGCAAAGTCGCAGATCTTGAGGATCTGCGACTTGCTTTTCGAACCTTAGACCTCCGGGCTGGTGGCTTAAAGGTCTCCAGGTCAAGGTGAGACTCGCTGCTTCATCGCCCGCGGCAAGCCTAAGGGACTGCGCGGCCAGCCAACTCGCGTCGATCCTCAATCCGCTTCACAAAGGCGTCATAGCTCTTGCAGAACTCGGCGATAGTGTTCCTTACAGGTGCCCACTCCAGCACGTCGGCCTCATTGTCTAGACACAAAACGTGATCGGGCCTGAACCGATCGTCCATTTCAGGAAGCCACTCCGGGTCACCCACATAGAAAGCCTGTTTGAACAACTCGCTGTGTCTCAGCACATCAAGAGCATTCTCGGGCACAGGACTTTCCACAGCCTGCGGACTCAGTTTCAAGGCTGGCAATGCGTCAAACGCGCGTCGAACATTCGGGAAGATCGTGATCACGCCAGCTCCTATGACCTCGCTAATGTCTGGGACCGGTGTCGGCAACCTCACGTAGGCTTCGCCCTCATAGACACGCAATGATGCCACCAGTGGCTTGACTCGTCCTAGGTCGTAACCACGTCTTGTCATCAGTTGATGCAGGCGCTTCACAACTGCCACGCCTGACCAAGCTGCTGCTTCGCGCAATTCCGCTTCGCCTAAGCCGTTCTTCGCTAGGCGCCCCAGCATGCCAAGAAGCTCATCGCGGACAGGGAAGGCCAACCGCCCACTCATGTTGGTGATTGTGGATACAACGGCCTCGCCTTCTTGAATGGCCTGCGCAAACTCCACATGTTGGAACATGCCAAAGCTAACTGTGATGTTCACCCCGATGCCCTGCCCCGTCAAGTCTCGGCAGGCAACAAGCCCGGCGTGCGTCGCGGGAAGCTTGAAGACTACGTTCGGCACTCCCCCTCCCAGTTTCTTCTCCAGATCCGAGTAGATGGCGGTCGCCTCTAACACCATTGCGCTGGCATTGTCATGGTTCCTGGGATTCACCTGCAGGCTGACATAGCCAGTGGAACCCTCCGTCAGGAGGAAGACTGGCCGAAGCAGCCGCATGTTGGCGAGGACAATTTCTAGGGTCACTTTCGTCGCCAAGGCTACTGGGCTTGCTCCGGGATTTTCCCGCACTATCCGATCCACCACCGGGTTCCAGCGTTCAGGATCCGCAACCCAGGCGATATCGACGAGTGGCGGATTGCATGTGACAAAGGATGCACCCAACAGCATCGGGTATTCAAGGAAGGCGCCATAGTCGTTGCTGACCTCAGTCGGAGTGTCTCCCCTGGCGCGCATCTCGGCGATTCGACGTGCATTGCTGCTCTGCAATGACGCTGCAATGTTCGTGAGATAGCTGCCGATGTTCTCCCCCACAAAAGCTGCCGCGGCCTGTTGCGGGTTGGGGACGCTTTCCGCTGCTAGCCGAGACGCGATATCCTTGCGCCACCTCGCGGTCAAGTTACCAACGTGGTCTGTAGCGCCCTGGGCAAGCTTCGCAATCAATAGAGCCGCTCGTGCAGCAAGCGTCTCAAGTTGTCCTTCGGAGACGGCGGCCAGGGTGTCTTTGTCGCCGTTCAGTAGATGCCATTCGGGCAGATACGACCGTAGCCAGATGGAGAATTCGGCCAAGAACCCAAGACAACTCTCCTGACCGCTTTCACGCATCGACGCGAAGGACATTTCCGTGTCCCGCATGATGCCCTGGCAGAGATCCACAAACTCAGATGGTTCCGTGAAGAAGAACAACTCCTCGAGGACCCTTCGGTCTTCCCCCTGAGCCAGCCACCCCATGAGCATCCTTCGGTCGATCTTCGGATGTTGGGCCAGTTCCTCTCGAATCCGGTTCTTCAGCCATTCCCG
>CAYHBE010000296.1:0-2905 GCA_964354765.1 uncultured Dehalococcoidales bacterium
GATTGACTGGATTAGATACCTGACCTCCGGTGTAAGAATAACACTTGGTTGATAGTTCGATAGGTTATTGAGTACTTTTGCCATCTTGGCGACTGCATTATGTGGAAGGTAAGGCACTGAACCGTGCCCTGCGATGCCTTTCGTTTTTATTCTGAGCCACGACGGTCCTTTTTCGCCGACACTGATAAAGTGGCATGGCTTACCTTTGATGCTGACCGGCGCTTCAGCTCCTTCGTTGACTGCAAAATCGGCTCTGATCTTATCTGCGAAATTGTCAGCAAGGTGTTGAGCACCCATCCTGCCGCCATTTTCTTCATCGGCAGCAGCCATGAAGATTAATTTCCCCTTGAGTTTGGTAGTCTGCGCTAGCGTGAGCATGACAAATGCCTCCGCTGCGACCAGTCCCTTGCAGTCGAGAGCGCCGCGACCGTACACGAAACCATCTTTGATATCACCAGAAAAAGGAGGAAAACTCCAACCGTCACTGACAGGCACAACGTCTTCATGGGAGAGATATAGAAGGCTGCGCTTTCCTTCACCCAACGTGGCAACAAAGCTTGCTCGTCCGGGTTCAGATTCAATAATCTCACATGATATTTTATGCTCATCGAAAAGCTTTTTTAGATACAAAGCTACTCCGATTTCTTTGCCAGGTGGATTAGTCGAATCGATGCGGATGAGATCGGAAAGTATATTCTCTACATTCATGCTCACCGTCCTTATGAAACGTCATTCGTTGCCAGCATTTGACCCAGCTCATAAGCCTTTTTTAAAGTATCCGGTTGTTTAAGAATAGCCCCTTTTTCATCCACGCCGCTAAGCAAAAGTTCTCCGGCATACTCGACGTTGATAACATGGAAGAATGTTTTCACGATGATAAGAGATGGATCGAACATGTTCTTGATGCGAGTGCCGGCCACAGAAATAAAAAATCCTTTTCTCTTTTTTGAGGGAGACAGAGGTGGTATTTTCAGCACATATTTGCGAGCCCAGAGACATTGACACCTGTCGATCATTGCCTTCACAGGGGCTGTAATTCCAGCGAACTGCACCGGCGAAGCCATCACGATGACATCCGCCTCAGCCATCTTTTCGTAAATCGCTTGCATGTCGTCCTGGATGCGGCATTTACCTTCTTTGAGACATGAATCGCAATGAGCACAGGGGCTGATTTTTATGTTCTGCAGTATGATTGTCTCCACGTCAGCGCCTTTGCTTTGCGCCCCTTTTAAAAGCTCCGCTAATAATAGGTCGGTATTCCCTTTCCTGCGGGGGCTACCGGCAAAAGCCAGAATTTTCACAATAGTTTCTCCTCGATGACCTGCAAAATATCCTTTTCTCTTTTACGCATCTCACGTTTATGCGGAATTGTATCGTGGTCGTAACCAAGCAAATGAAGCACTCCGTGGATAATCAATATTGCCACTTCTTTTTTAACCCTGTGACCGTGCTCTCTTGCCTGTTTTTTCGCCTGCGGATAAGAAATAATAACTTCCCCGATACGCAGCGTACCGTCTGGCGGACTTACAAAACAATCTTCATCGAATTTAGCTTCAAGCATCGGGAACGACAAGACATCGGTTGGTCTATCTTCATCAAGATAACGGCGATTTAATTCCCGTATTTTATCCTGTCCGGTAATTACCAGACCGACTTCAACCATAGATTTGGCATTTTCTTCAATAAGCACCTGTCCGGCGACGTTTCTGAGCCAAGAGGAAGTAAGCAGGCGCTTAAATTCTTTGTCAACTAGAACGTTTACTTTCACTCGTGGTGAACCCTCGTGTTGAACTATCCAAGCTAATATTAGCACGAGAACAGCATTACGCAAAATACCCATTTATGCTCCTCTTCAGAACCAATGTTAACCGGAGATATTGAAATCATCTCAGCCCGTGAAATCTGGATTCCCAGGCAGTGTTTAGTGCTATAGCCCCTTTGTGCGAGAAACCACCGACAGCATAACAATCTGTCATCGCGAGGAAGTCCGTACGGACAACGCGGCGATCTGGTGGTGGGAGAAATAATCCCTCTTTTTGAAAGCATGTCTCATACACTATATGGGAAGGGACACAGGGAGATTACTTTAGTCACGTGGCAATCTGGTGTGGCGGTAATAATTCCTCTTCAGAGAGGGACTAAGGGTGAGGTTGAAAACCTTCTTCCCTTGTCATTCTCGGCTTGATCGGGAATCCAAAGAAGTATAGTCACCCTTGCCTTGTCTATTGTCTATTGATTTTTGACTCTTGATTATTATCTATTGATTGTATCTTGTCTCTTGTATCTTGTGATTTATTTCGGATTTCGAGCTTCGAGTTTCGTGCTTTGAGCATCGCGTCAAAATCCCCGTGCATTAAATCCTATCCCTCTCGCTCTTTATGGGAGAGTCTTGATTCCGTATGAATTTATGAATCGGAAAGAAGGAGAGAGGGTGACCCATATTGATTATTATTTATTACTTGCCGCTTGTCATTCGTTACTTTTCATCAGGGGTGTAAGGGGGCTGTGCCCCCTTAATAAAAAATTCCCTTCCCTATTTCGACAAGGGAAGGGATAAAGGGATGGGTCGCTGTGCCAAATCAGGACTCGTGAAAATATCACTCCGTTCTCTAACAATTCTTGATTATTGTCTCTTGTATCTTCATTGTTGGACTTTAGTCCTTGGAGCTGGCATCGCAATGCCATCCTGAGTCCCGATTTTATCGGGACGAATGGATCTCCGCCACTACCATACTGCTACTTTTTCCCGTCCTCGCGTCAACAATGTCAGTAATAAATCTGTCTCTCTCGCCCCCTGTGGGTTTATCCTTTGTCCTGGTGACAGAGGGAGAGAGCCGGAGAGAGGGGGATCCGCGACAAAACTCCCTTGCCCATCATCTTCCACATCCCTTATCATATCCTTACA
>CAYHBE010000297.1:0-2901 GCA_964354765.1 uncultured Dehalococcoidales bacterium
TCGGGGAGCGGCTTTGTCTATGTGAGTCCCAATCGGACGAACTGATCGTCCGGAGCTTCGATCTCCTGGAGCGCCTGCCGCAGCCTATCCGCCAGTTCACGCTCGGTCGGGCTGCCGGCAAGATTCTGCACTTCCTGCGGGTCGTTCTTCAGGTTGAAGAGGCGGTTGCCGCTGAACTCCCCCAGCGCCCAATAGGGCAGCATGTCCCCGGCGGCGTAGGGCTGGCGGATGACCGGCACGGTCGAGCCCGGCATGTGGTCGAGGAAGGCGCGGGCGTCCGGGCGCGGCAGGGTCAGCTTCGGGAACCGCGGCACCGGCATCGTCGACCAGCGGTTCGACCACATCGAAAGCGGGGCGTTCGCTCCGGTCGGCGCGCGGGAGTACTTCCAGGTGCCGTCGATGAGATGCACCTCCCGCCCCCACATGCCGCACAGCACGTAGTCGCGCACATTTTGCGTCTGGCCGTTGATCAGCGGGATGAGCGATCGTCCGTGCGTGCGGTGTTGCGCCTGCACGCCGAAGACCTCCGCCAGGGTGGCGAACAGGTCTACTGTCGTCGTGAGGGCGGACGTCGCGCCCGGTTCAACGCCTGGCCAGGCGATCATCAGGGGCACGTGGCCCATGGTCTGGTAGACGGGAGCGGCCGGTTTGCCCCAGATGTCCTTTTCGCCCAGGTAGTGGCCGTGGTCGGTGCAGACGATGACGGCGGTGTCCGCCCAGAGTCCATTGCGGTCGATGGCGTCCAGTACCTCACCGAACCAGGCGTCGATCATCGTCAGCTTGCCGCCGTACGAGGCGCGTACCTGCCGTGCCTGTCGTTCGGTCAGAACGCCTTTCTCTACGCCGCCGATCGTATAGGGCGGCCAGATCAAGTGCTGCCCCTCCCAGTCGGGGTCGTACATCGACGCGTAGGGCTCCGGCGTATCGAACGGCTCATGGGGATCGAACTCGTCGACGACCAGGAGGAAACGGTCGAGGTGCGCCGCGTTCTGGTCGAGCCAGTTCGCAGTGGCGGCCATCGTGCGCGGGCCCGGGAAATCCGCCTCGTCGCGGAAATAGCCGCGGGAGTTGTCGTAGGGCATCACTCCGCGGCCGAATGTGGGCGCGCCCACCCAGCTTGGGTCGGGGCGCGTCTTCCAGGCGTCGGTCTCATGGCCCCGCTCGTACTGCCAGGCCGTGAAGTGGGTGTGATAGTTCTCGCCGCCGGTCTCGAACAGGTGCGGGTGGTCGGAGATGAGTTGAGACGCGACGTCGGTCCCCTTGAGGCTGCCTGTGAGGGAGTCCTCCCAGACCTCTATCGACCCCCACGGCTTCCAGAGGAAGTCGAGCGCGCCGCACAGCAGGTCGTGACGGGCGGGAATGCAGGGAAGCGAGCCGGCGTAGTGAGAGTCGAAGCGTATGGCGCGTTGGGCGAAGCGGTCCAGGTTCGGCGTCGCAAACTCGGTGCCGCCGTACGCACCCACCATGTGGCGGTTAAGGCTATCGAGCAGGACGACGATTGCGTTGGCGGGCATGTCGCCCGGCAGGGTGCGGCGCTCGCGATTCGGGGCGGCCACCGTCACCACTGATGGGCTTACGTTGGGAGCCATCTCTCGTTTCGCTCTCGGTGCAGCCGCCGTCTGACTGAGCTGTGCCCGTGCGACTCGCTTTGAACATGCCAGCAAAGCATCTTGTAGTCAACAGATGCGCGTTTTCGACACGGATTGCCGATCGCTTGGGGCGGCTTACGAGACACTGGTCTTCAGAACGGCTGCCCCGGAAATCTCCCCCGAGGCGAGCCGTCGCAGGGCCTCGTTGGCGTCATCGAGGTCAAAGAGGTCCGTTTCCGTCTGAACCGGGATCGTCGCCGCCAGGTCGAGGAACTCGCGGGCGTCTTCGCGGGTATAGTTCGCGACGCTGCAGACGTTGCGCTCCCACCATAGCAGCTCGTAGGGGAACTCGGGGATCCTGTCGAGATGGATGGCGTTGATGGCCACGCTGCCGCCGCGGTCGACGGCCCGCAGCGCCGCGACGACGACGTCGCCTGTCGGCGCAAACGTTATCGCCCCGTCGAGCGGCACCGGCGGCAGGTCGTCGTAGGTGCCGGCCCACTTTGCTCCCAGGCGTCGCGCCCGCTGCTGCTCCCGCGCCGAGCGCGTGCAGACGTAGACTTCGCAGCCCCAGTGCAGCGCGACCTGGATCGTCAGCAGGGCGGAGGCGCCGAAGCCGTACAGGCCCAGACGCCCGCCCGGCTTTGTACCCGAGCGCTTGAGTGAGCGGTAGCCGATGACACCGCCGCACAATAGCGGCGCCGCCTGCAGGTCGCCGAAGCCATCGGGGAGGCGTAGCGCGAAGTCGGCGCGGACGGTGACATACTCCTGGTAGCCGCCGTCGCGGTCCCAGCCTGTGAAGCGGGCCTCGGCGCAGAGGTTCTCGCGCCCCGACAGGCAGCAGGCGCATTTTCCGCAGCTTCCCGCGAGCCAGCCGACGCCGGCGCGGTCGCCGATCTGCCAGCCGGCGACACCTTCGCCCATCGCCTCGACGCGTCCCACTATCTGGTGCCCGGGCACTACCGGCTGCTTCCTGGGAGGGATATCGCCCTCGCATATCTGGAGGTCGGTGCGACAGACGCCGCAGGTCGCGACCCGCAGCAGCAGCTCGCCCGCGGCCGCCTCGGGCACGGGGCGCTCCGACAGCTTCAAAGGCTTGTCGCCGATCGGGGCGGGCTTCGCCAGGACCATCGCTTTCATAGGGCCAGCATAGGATACCGCGGGAGGGATGTCCAGGTGCGTCGCCGGGGGCCCGCTCGTCGTGGCCGGTTTGGACGGCTTCAGCGGATCGCTTGGAGTGTCGATAAATCGATAGTGATTGACAGCAGGCGAGCGCTTCGCATATGCACTCCGCCATCGCGGGGGACAGATA
>CAYHBE010000298.1:0-2890 GCA_964354765.1 uncultured Dehalococcoidales bacterium
TCCCGCAACTGAAGGAAAAAACAGAGTAGTCATCATGAGTCATTGCGAGCGCATGCGAAGCAATCTCAGGGATGGGCTTCCCCGCCCAGAGATTGCCACGTCGCTCCGCTCCTCGCAATGACAAATTGGTAATAGAGGGTAACTTTATGCTTGATTTAAAATTTATAAGAGAAAATCCTGACATCGTGCGGCAAGCAATCGCCAACCGGCATGATACAGCGCCCCTCGATGAAATCCTGTGGCTGGATACCGAGCGCCGTCAGAAAGTCACCGAGCTCGAGGATTTAAGGCGGAGTCGCAAACAGACTTCAAAAGAGCGACAGGCAGAAGGAGCCGAAGAAGGGCGAGCGCTGCGCGTGAAAATCCACAAGCTGGAAGATTCTTTAAAAGGTATCGAGGAGAAGCTAAACGATCTCCTGCTGCGGCTGCCTAATATCCCCGATCCCCGCGTCCCCATCGGCAAGGATGATAGTGAAAATCCGGTTGTCCGTACCTGGGGCGAACCGAAGACATTCTCTTTCGAATCCAAAGCACACTGGGACCTGGGACCGGTGCTTAACATTATTGATTTCGATCGCGGCGTGAAGCTTTCCGGCACGCGGTTTTATGTACTGCGCGGTTTAGGCGCACGTCTCCAAAGAGCAGTAATCGCTTTCATGCTTGACTTACATACCCAGGAACATGGTTATACCGAGATTTACCCGCCTTTCATGGTCAAGCGGGAATGTCTGGTAGGGGCAGGACAGCTACCGAAGTTTGCCGACACCCTATACCACGATGCCGAAGAGGACTTCTGGTTTGTGCCCACCGCCGAAGTGCCTGTGACCAATCTCCATGCCGGCGAAATTATTCAGCCGGGTATGCTACCATTCCATTACGTGGCGTATACCGCCTGTTTCAGGCGTGAAAAAATGTCGGCGGGCAAGGATGTGCGCGGCATTAAACGAGGCCACCAGTTCGATAAGGTCGAGATGTATAAGTTCACCGAACCGGAAAAATCGGATGAAGAATTGGATCGAATGGTGAAAGACGCTGAGGATGTTTGTCAAAAGCTGGGATTACCCTATAAGATTACGCAGCTTTGTACAGGCGATATCGGGTTCGGGTCCCGACTGTCTTATGATATTAATGTCTGGGCGCCGGGGTGCAGAGAGTGGTTGGAAGTCAGTTCCTGTTCCAATTGCGGCGACTTCCAGGCGCGGCGAGCTAATATCCGCTACCGTCCTGCTGCCGATGCCAAGCCGCAATATGTCCACACGCTCAATGGATCGGGGCTTGCACTGCCCCGTATCATGATTGCTATTATGGAGAACTACCAGCAGGCAGACGGAACGATAGTTGTTCCGGAAGTTTTACAGGACTTCATGAAAACAAAAATTATCAAATAACCTCTTTAAATGTTTGAGATATCCGCTGGCTTCATTCCGAAGTCAGCACACTGTTTCGTTTGAGCAAATTGCGTCTCGTTTAGCGCCGAATTCACTCCAAATAACTTTCTATGATTAGGAAACACCGTCGCGCGCGTATTGACTTTTTAGGTTCTGCGGTGTTGGTTGTTAGAACCCCTGGCAAACTGTAGTCTGGATGGTACATGGTAGCAGTTCCAGGAGTGAGGGTCGTAGTTATGTTTTCACGGTGCGATTTAAAAAGAAAGCAAACATAGAAGTGATATTTCCATCCAGATACCCGATTTTACCCCATCTTGACAACGTTGTCGTATACGACCATACTTATGAAAATTAATAGACCGGTGTGAAAGCGGAGGAGGAATAGATGGCTACAGTTACAATTGAAAAAGACCCTTCAACCAGGATAACTACCGAGCTTGATCATTCCATAACAGAGCGACTATGGAAACTGGAAAAGCAGTTCTGGCGTGGGACCTCGGATTCCGAAGAATCATCATGGCATACGCTTATTTCTGAGATTTTCAACAGTTATTTAAAGGGTAAAGGTTTTTAAAAACACCCACGCGAGAATCGGGTGATCTGAAAAAACTGTAAGGGATATAGCAAGACACTATAAACTAAAACACAGCCTGAACTTCTTTTTCTTTACATTTTTTCTTCATATCTGCATTTAGCGCAAAGACGGTAAAGTGCCGTCACAATTGCTTGAGGTGCCGGACTGGAATTTTCTTTTCTGACAACCGTACGCCAATCGTTTTTACCACAAACCGGACATTTCATTATGCGGAACTCCCTTATCTAAGTACTGACAAATTGGTATACAGTACTATCAATCTCTATTCTCATTATATACTTTATATATTTTCCTGCTGGCTAACTACGATACAAGCGTTCATTCTCGAAGAACATCAGGTGCAAATTTCTTTAACTCGACCTACCAGGCCGTTTTCTAAGCGAACTTTGATACCATGGGGATGGACGCTGGAGCGGGTCAGGATGTTTCTAACTATGCCTTCAGTTAATTTTCCCGACCGCTGGTCTGGTTTTAACACTACCAGGACTCGCTGTCCTGGTTTGATGTCAACACGTTGTGTTACGCTCATATTATTAATTTGTTCAACTCTTTAAACTATCGAGCAGGATTACTCGCGGCTGGATTTTCAACTGCCAGGAATACAAAAGGCTGGGTAAAACTATCCTTTTGGACGGCTCTACCCAGCCAATCGTTATCCGCATTCGTTAAAAATTAATATCTTTTTACCGGGTTCGTTTTGCGGTAACAGTCTGAACAATAGACTGGTCTATCTCCACGTGGTTCAAAAGGCACTTGTGTGTCTTTGCCACATGTGGCGCATTTCACCGGGTACATCTGCCGTTGGGATGATCCATAGCTTCTATTCCCGAAGTTGCTTCCTCCAGACGTGCTCTGCTTTCGTGCCGTTCGGCAAGTCGGACAGCGTTTGGGCTCGTTTGTATAGCCT
>CAYHBE010000299.1:0-2889 GCA_964354765.1 uncultured Dehalococcoidales bacterium
TGCGGCGGCGATCCTGGTCTTTTCGATGCCCTCCTTCCGCGATCTCGTCCTGAAAGGTGACGGGAATAGTTTTCCACGCCGTTGCAGTATCCCACTTCGCGCAGCATCTCGAGATCATAGTTTGTGCGTTGTTCAAGTCGCGCTGCTTCAAGCAGGTTACCTTCGTCCTTCAATGTTTTTATTGTTTCTTCCAGTTCCTTTTCGATGTTCTCAATTGCTTTCATCAATTTGTCTTGAGAAGTAACGAAATGCTTGGCTGGATAGATATCAATTTTATTCACATCAGAAAGCAGCTCTCCGGTAAGTGGATCGATGCTTGTAATTCTTTCGACTTCGTCTCCAAAAAATTCAATGCGGATAGCTATTTCTTCGTACGCTGGATGTATCTCTAGAGTATCACCGCGGATCCTAAATTTACCGCGCGCGAAATCAATATCGTTGCGTTCGTACTGCATATCTACCAGGCGGTGTAATACACGATGACGATTAATAGACTTACTTTTTTCCAATGTAAGGACAAAACTCTGGTATTCTTCAGGATCGCCGAGACCGTAAATACACGATACTGATGCAACAATCAGTGTATCACGCTGTTCAAAAAGAGCGCGCGTTGCTGCGTGTCTGAGTTTATCAATCTCTTCGTTAATATCAGCGTCTTTTTCTATATAAAGGTCCTGTTGGGGCACGTAAGCTTCCGGCTGATAATAATCGTAATACGAAACAAAGTATTCAACCGCGTTGTTAGGGAAGAACTCCTTGAACTCCGCATATAACTGCGCGGCAAGCGTTTTATTATGGCAAATAACTAAAGTTGGACGTTGCACCCTTGCCACAACGTTCGCCATCGTGAATGTTTTACCGCTGCCTGTCACTCCCAGTAACGTCTGCTTTCGATAGCTCTTGTTAAGTCCTTCTACGAGCTTATCTACCGCCTGCGGCTGGTCACCGGTCAATTGAAAATCCGACACAATTTCAAATTGAGACAAATTAATAAAATCCTTAAAGTTAAATATTAAATGCCGACCACTAATCAATAAATGTTAGTAAAGCTATTCCCACTAAAAGTATAAGTGAAATATACCCTTAGTTCAATTACTTTAACTCTTTATGTTCCTATACCCGATAAATCGAAGGATTAGAAGAATCTCTTGATATTTGTTTAATTTTATCTTGTTATTTGGAAATTGGTATACACTGTTAACAGGGTCTTGACTCTCCCATTACTGGAGGCTTTATACTGCATCGTGGAGAGCTCTTCAACAACTAAAGGAGTCGAAAATGTTAAAAATCGGCGACTTTTCCAAACTTGCACGCGTGTCTATCAAAGCGCTGCGATACTATGATGAAATCGGTCTACTAAAACCGGTAAAGATAGACCAATTTACAGGGTATCGCTTTTATGAGACCAATCAACTCCCACGCCTCACCAGAATAATCGCGCTCAAGGATATGGGATTGTCATTGGATGAAATTGCTCGCTTACTTAAGGAAAACGTGTCTATCAGCCATATCCTCGATCTGCTCCATATAAAACAGGGTGAGTTAAAGGAACGATTGGAACAAGAAGCAGCGCGTTTAACAAGAGTGGAAGAGTGGCTGAAACAGGTTGAAAAGGAGGGCAAAATGCCAGATTACGAAATTGTATTGAAAAAAGTCCTATCGCAAAAAGTGGTCGCAGTCCGTGCAACTTTACCCGGCGGTTATGGAGAAACATGGCGGCTCTTTGATAAATTGATGCCATATGTATTCCAATCACGAGCGCAAATGATTGGTCCACCCATGGAAATCATCTATGACGAAGAGTTCAAAGAAACCGATGTGGATGTAGAGGTGGCTGTCCCGGTTGCTTCAATTATACCTGCAGAAGGTGAGTTCAAATCATACGAGCTTCTTGGTTATGATCATATGGCGACCACGATACACAAAGGGAGTTACGAGACTGTATCGGCAGCTTATACCGCGTTGATGAAATGGATAGAAGCAAATGGCTACCAGGTAGCAGGTCCAAGCCGCGAGATTTATTTCACAGACCCACATTCGGGCGTCTCACCGAATGAGTATGTGACAGAGGTGCAGTTTCCGGTAGGGAAAGATAAATAGCTTTTGCGAGTCGGTCGAAGAATTTGTCTCCTCCCCTTAATTACGCTGATAAAGGGGAGGAGAATTTGTTCAAACAATATGCTAATACGTTAGGCTGTTTTTTCCAGGATTTTTTTCAACTTGTGAAGATTCCCTTTCATTTCGGCACGTATCGACCGAAATACCAAAGGTGACAATAGCTTGAAAAATCCGGCTACTCTCATATCATAAACCAGGATAAACTTGGTCCCGCTAGTCATCGGTTCGAATGTAAGGTGCTCAAGAATTTGCGTACTTCCAGAAATAATGCTCTCGCCTCATGCCTTGTTAGGTTCATATTCAGTCACTTGTGAAGACCACAGCATCCGCCGGCCCATCACCTTATTCGCTCCTTCGAACGCAGTCCCTATCCCTACCCTTCCTTGCGAAGTCTGTCGGCCTTCTAATGCAGCCGATTCCCACTTTAGTAAGTTCCCTTGCGTCGGTTACATAGGCGAATACTTTTTCAGGCGAGCATTTGATTTCCATGGTTTCTTCAATTAATGCCATAAATCACCTCACCGTCTGGAATTTTCAGGAACTCGAAGGTATTTTAGTGCGACAAATTAAATTAGTCAGACATTAGGTTTTGCGCAAACCCTCATGCCTCTACTATCAAATAAAGACGAATAGGGACAGTTAATCGCGGCGTGATTGTTCCGACTTTATTGAATCCCTGGCGATAAGCGCAGCCCCAAGCGCTCCAACAATCTGAGGTTCATTTGGAACGATGATATCCGACTTGATTTTGTGCTCGAGTTCACGCACAAC
>CAYHBE010000300.1:0-2886 GCA_964354765.1 uncultured Dehalococcoidales bacterium
TATGAGGAGACACGGCGCTGGCCGTATGCCTACGGCTGCTTCGAGAACGGCCGGAAGATCCCGGATCTGGGCAGGCCGTTACACCAGGAACTGCCCCCGGGTGCGACTGCCGGGACCGATCCATTCTCCACAGCCGGGTTCAGGCTATTTGTGGAGACATGGAACCAGCCGCCCGACCGCTCTTGCTCTTCCCAATCGGGCATCACGAAGCTCACTTATCGAATTTACCGGACGCGATCGGATGTTCAGGCCACAATGCCCGATATCTTCGGGGGGGACCGGATCCGATTTCTCCGGTGGCTGTTTTCCAGCGCGAGGAAGGAGCACGGTCTCGACGAGTTGTTCCTCCAGCCCGCTAAAGAGGCGCTTCGCCAGCGGCAGGTCCGCAACGGGAAGGATCCTGGGGCCCGCCCCATAGCTCTGACGCGGCTCGCGAGGCGGATTTACGACTCGAGGCCGGATCTGCAGAGTTACTTTCCCGATCCCCTTGGAAAGGACGGGGTGAAGTTCCTGGCATGGATGCTGACTTGCGGCAGCTCCGAATATGGCTTGGACGATGAGAGTCTGCGCCCGTTGCGCGAGCAGTGGCGGGAGGTGCTGGCCTCCCTGCCGCACAACTGGTCGAGGCTTTACCACCAGGCAGTGCTGCTCGCCATGCGGAGTTCTGTGACGCTCCGCAGTCACTGCCGGAATGGCGCCATCGCCTGCGGCGCCGTGTTGAATCGGATGCAGCGCTGGCCTGGGCGCCCGAGCGTGCCCGCACCATTTCGAGCGGCCGCGGTGGCCCGGTATGGTAGCCTTGCGCCGGGGGATGGTTTCGAGGCGAAATCCGAGTCTTCGCTGTTTGGAATGAACCTGGTGGGTTATTGGGACCAGTCTACCGGCGTGGCCGAAGCGACTCGTGCGCTGAGTTCCGCAGCACAGGCGGCCGGCGTGTCCGTCCAGGCAGTGGAAACCGGCGGGGCAGGCCACCACGCGCGGAGGCCTTGGCAGCGGGCTTTGCGCCACCCAGTGAACCTGGTATGTGCGAATGCCGACCAGACCGCGGTGGTCTCCGAACTGCTCGGCCAGCAGTCCTTCGAAGGCAAGTACAACATCGGCTACTGGGCATGGGAACTGAATCGTTTTCCGGACCGCTGGCTGCCGGCGTTCGGGCGTTACCACGAGATATGGACGCACAGCAGTTTCTCGCAGGAAGCCCTCTCGCATAAGTCGCCGTTACCCGTGCTTCGGATTCCGCCTCCGATTCAAGTCATTGCCCCCACGGGGATGCACAGAGACTACTTCTCGCTCCCGCCGGATGAAACGATCTTCCTGTGCATGTGCGACATGCGGTCTGTTTTTGAACGCAAGAACCCGCTGGGGGCGATCAGTGCTTTCATCCGGACAATTGGAGGGAGAACCAAAGGCGTTCGACTGGTGGTGAAGGTGAACAATTCTTCTGCCTCGCCGCGCCATATGAGAATTCTCCGGAACGCTTGTGACGGATATCCAATTACCGTGATCGACAAGACCTTGGCCCGGGCCGAAGTCAACGGCCTGATCAACTGCTGCGACTGCCTGGTTTCACTACACCGGTCCGAGGGATTTGGCCTGCCCATGGCGGAAGCCATGTTTCTCGGCAAGCCGGTGATTGCTACAGCCTACTCGGGCAACATGGACTTCACGAAGCCGGATGGTTCCTTTCTGGTCCGTTACACCCTCAAGCCGGTCGGGAAGGGTTGCGAACCCTACGACGCGGATTGCGAGTGGGCCGAGCCCTGCACGGACCATGCCGCGTTGCAGATGAAACTGGTGATGGAATCTCCGGAACACAGGCGGATGGTTGCGGAAAAAGGCCGCGCTTGCGTCAGCGCATTTCTCTCGCCGGACTCGGTCGGCCTGCTCATCCGGCAGCGGCTGGCGCTGGTGACGAATTGTTCCGCGCCTGGAAATGGCGCGCAGGCGATGGCCGCCGGCATCGGAGCGGGCCGGAGGCTGTAATGTCCTCGGAGCAGCCTGGAGCGCGGCGGCCCTGGATGGAGCATGGCCGGGCGGTTGATGCACCGATGCGAGGCTTTTAGTGAATCACGCGGACTGGGCTGGCAGACTATCCCGTCCCGTGGTTCTGGAAGTTCCCGACCGCCTCACCGAACCTGACTCGTGGGTCGGCCACATCCCGTTTGCATTCTGGCTGGTAGAAGCGTCGCGGCCCCGCGTGCTGGTGGAACTCGGAACGTACACCGGAAATTCCTACTGCGCGTTCTGCCAGGCCGTATCCTCGCTCAAACTGCCAACCGCATGTTACGCCGTGGACACCTGGAGAGGAGACCCGCAGACCGGCTTTTTCGACGACATCATATTCGACGAACTGGCAGCTTACCAAGAGGCCAGGTACGGCTCATTTTCCCGCCTGATTCGCTCTGCCTTCGACGACGCGGCGGGCTCGTTTGACGATGGCAGCATCGACCTGCTGCACATAGATGGCTATCACGCCTACGCCAGCGTCCGCCACGACTTCCAGAAATGGCTGCCGAAGCTCAGCGACCGCGCCGTTGTGCTGCTCCACGACACCAACATGCACGAGGGGGACTTCGGCGTGGCAACCTTCTGGGGCGAGGTCACGTCGCAGTACCCAGGCTTTGCATTCCTTCACTCCAACGGGTTGGGTGTGCTGGCCACCGGCGGCGCGCAACCTGAAGCTTTGCAGTGGCTCATGCAGGCTTCGGGGAATCCGGAAGCCACCGCTTTCATCCGGACATTCTTCAGCCGCCTGGCCTCCGGGGCGGTCGACCGGCTGAAACACCAGACTCTCAAGGCTGCCCTCGACCGCAGCGAGAGCGAGCTTTCCCTGTCCCGTACCGAGATCGCATCGCTCGCGGCAGGGTTGGAGGAAGGCAACCGGAG